>JAADEB010000162.1 GCA_013153655.1 Chlorobiota bacterium | reverse complement strand
AGGATTTACCCATGAAACGTTTGATGGAGAAAATGGTACGTTCGGGGTTGGTCACGGCTTGACGTTTGGCCGGATCACCCACTTTGATTTCTCCGGTGTCGGTAAATGCCACCATGGAAGGCGTGGTACGTTTGCCTTCGGGGTTGGGGATTACCACGGTGTCGTTTCCTTCGCGTACGGCCACAACGGAGTTGGTCGTACCAAGGTCTATACCTATGATTTTGTTGGTTTTTTCGCTCATTGTTTTCAGTTTTTTAAATTCATTATGGATTCGTCAATGATTGTGCCATTTTCAATAAAACGATTTTTTTGGCCGAAACGGACTCGTTTCATGACAGATTGTCATTTAAAAATACATATTGGGACGCATGATTGAGAAAAAATGTGATTTTAGCAGCTGGAATATTAGGAATTATTTTGGAGAGAATCCGAGTTAGACCCTATTCCAATCCATTTTTTTGACCTTCATTTAAGGTCATTAAATTAAAAAATATAAAATTAGGCACTTAAATAATACGTAGAAAAAAAATAATGTGAAATAATATAAGTGGGCAATAAAGTGAAAAAACTAAGCCCGCCCACGGGCGCTTATATTCAATAACAGCTATCTTTGCAATAAATTTGAATAAGGATTATAGGGTGGAGGAGTAAAAGAATTTTTTTTCGGCTGGCCTTATCGGATTTCTTTTTAAGCATTTTCATTATATTCACCACTGAAAAAATATTTTTCATGAAAAAAACGCTTTTGCTTTTTTTTATTATATCCGCCTTTCGCTTGGGTGCACAAGAGGTTTACTGGCAACAACATGTACGTTACAGCATGGATGTGGATATGGACGTGGAGCGGCATATGTACCACGGGATTCAAACCGCGGTTTATACCAACCGGTCGCCCGATACGTTGAAGGAAATCTATTACCACCTCTATTGGAACGCTTTTCAACCGGGCAGCGCCATGTATTGGCACAATCATACCCGCCGCGATCCCGATCCGCGTATCGAACGCCTGGCTCATTTGAAGCCGGACCAAACGGGTCGTTACGACATCCTGAGCATCACCCAAGACGGCATATCTTTGGACAGGGAAATAAACGGTACCGTGATGCGGGTGATCTTGACCGAACCTTTGGCACCGGGTGATTCCGTGGAACTTCGCATGGACTATAAAGTTCAAATTCCCGTACTTGTTCGCCGTTCGGGAAGAGACAACAAGGAGGGAATCGCTTATTCCATGGCCCAGTGGTATCCCAAAATAGCCGAATACCGTCCCGACGGTTGGCATGCCGATCCTTATCTCGGACGTGAGTTTTTCGGGGTATGGGGCGACTTCGATGTGCGCATCCGTATCGATAAAAATTTCACCGTGGCCGGAACGGGTTATCTCCAAAATGAAAAAGAAGTGGAAATTTATCATTTTCCCGATGAGAAATTGCGCAAGCTTCGGCGAAAAAATTTAAAAAAGCGCCGTTTTCGCCAACAAAAAATCACCTGGCATTTCCGGGCCGACAGCGTACATGATTTCTCTTGGGCCGCCGATCCTTTCTATACGCACAAAATAGTAAAAGGCCCCCGTAATGTCATGTTACATTTCTACTACGTGCCGGACAGCCGCAAAAAAATCCGGAACTGGGACAGCCTGGCGGTCTATATGCCACGTGTCATGGCGTATTACAACGATTTGATCGGGCCTTATCCCTACCGGAAATACAGTTTCATACAAGCCGGCGACGGCGGCATGGAATATGCCATGTGTACCTTTATCGCGGGCAACCGCACTTTGGGAAGCCTGGTGGGTACCTCCACCCACGAATTGGCCCATTCCTGGTTCCAATTCGTTATCGCCACCGACGAGAGCCGTCATCCTTGGATGGACGAAGGCTTTACCACATTGGTGTCGTCCATGGCCATGGATGAATTATGGTATAAACCCCGGGGCGAAAATTCCGATTACATCTTTCGTTTTGCCCAATCCGTAAGCCAATTGCATAAACTGGGTTTGGACGAACCCATGAGTATGTATTCGGATTTCTACGACAGCCATCTTGCCTATTGGACCAATGCCTATGATAAAGGCGCTCTGTTTTTGGCGGGATTAGGCGAAATAGGCGGCTACAAAGGTTTTCGGCGTTTTCTTCACGCGTATTATCGAAAATGGAAATTCAAACATCCCGAACCCGCCGACATGTTGCGTACGGCCGAAAAAGCCTTGGGTATGGAATTGGATTGGTATTACAATCATTGGGTCGAGGGAAACAAATATCCCGATTATGCCATTGACACCATAGAAGCACGCGGCGATTCCACATTTATTCGAATTGCCAAAAAGGGAAATATGCCCATGCCCCTTACGGTTCTGATACACGGCGAAAAGGATTTTGCGATTCATATCCCTTATGTACGCACATTGCATTACCTCGACAAAGAGGATTTCGATCAGTGGATAGCTGCGGATGACAACAAGCCGGTGATTTTCAAGAGAGCGGACCCTTGGCCCGACGGCCGGCCTTATTATGAAATTTATGTTCCCGTGGCCAAGGATAAAATTTCGACTGTTTTGATAGAAAATTTCAGGTGGTTTATGGATCTTAATCCCTTGGATAATTTCCGGAAAAAGGAGTAGGCGACATCATGACAAAATCGAAAACATACGGCTTGCCCAAGGAGCGCCGCATTAAACGCAAAAAAATATTCGAGCGTTTGGTGGCGGAAGGGCGCTCGGCTTTTGTCTATCCGTTCAAGGCGGTTTATCTGCCTATGGAATTACCGGAACCGGTGCCTTGGCAGGTGGGTTTTGCGGTGAGCAAACGGCGTTTTCGCAAGGCTGTAAGGCGCAACCGGGTAAAAAGGCTTATGCGCGAGAGTTTTCGCCTCCATCAGCAAGTGCTGCACGACCTTCCGTCCATGGCCCTTTTGCTGATTTATGTGGCCCGGGAAGAATTGTCCTTTGCGGAAATGATGGAAAGCATGCGTAAAGTTTTGGAAAAAATCCGAAAAGATTTGCAAGATGGCACAACATAACGAATTGGGCAGTTGGGGCGAACGTAAAGCCGCGGAATACCTTCTCAGTCAAGGTTTCGAGATCCTGGAAACCAATTGGCGTTACGGCCGTGCCGAAATCGATATTATCGCACGCGAAGGCGATACGCTGGTGGTGGTGGAGGTCAAGACGCGCCATACCGACCTGTTCGGCGAACCGCAAAATGCCGTGGGCAAAAAGAAAATCCGGTTGCTTATGGAAGCCGTCAATGCCTATGTGGACCAAAAGAAGATTGATTCCGAAATCCGTTTCGATATTGTCTCTATCATCAAAAATCAATATCGCGAGGAGATCGAACATCTTCGCGATGCCTTCTATTGGTTTTAGGAAAAACTTTCGGCTACTTGGTATTTTCTCTATTTTCCAAATATAAAATTACGGAACAGTAGAAAGCGTGGAATGTTATCGTGGTTCCGTTTACACCGGTTAAATGCGAATAATTTTTAAACCACCCGGTTGACAATGCGGGCCAGGAATTTTTTCAATTTGTTGTATTGCATGATTTCTTCCAGGCTTTCTTCGGAGTCTTCCTCGCCTTTTTGGAGTTTTTCGGCCTGTTCGTCGATGAGGCGTTGGAGCCATTCCAGGCGCAAATGATAGATAATATCCGTAACCAACACACTCAGGTTTTCCGTAGGATCAATGTTTTTCATGCGTTTTTTCTCCCAATCCGAAAGGCGGTATTTATCCTTTTCGAAGAAAATGTCGGCCAATACTTCGGTTTCCTCTTCGGAGAGCTTGGTACGCAATTGTTCCCAATCCACCGAACCCGTATGAAGGTATTCATTCATAATGGCGTCGTAGAGGCGCTTGAACACAGGGTGCGATAATTGGATTTCGTCTTCGGTGAGTTCCTGATAAATTTTTTCCCAAACATAAACCTCGCGGTATTCTTTGTCCAGCAACCATTCGCCGTTGATATCGTCCTTGGTAAAATAGTAAGGAAAAAGGGCTTTCTGGTCGCCGTAGAGAATGAGCAATTTGATAATGTCGCGTTCCAGCACTTGGAGGCGGTCGGTGAGGGGGCGGGGTTGATCTTCCACCACTTGCATACGTGGCTGCGGCACTTGGCTTCGCCAATGGCGTTCCTTGGCATAAATGATTTTTTGCAATTGGCGGCTCAACTCGGCAAAAAGCTTGCGCTCGTCGATACCGCTCAGGGCGGCCACTTCGCGCACAAAGAGTTCGCGCTTGATTTCATTGGGAATCTTGGCAATACTCTCGATCACGTGACGCACCATTTCGTAGGTTTGGATGGGGTCGGTGGCGTCCTTCAACATCACCTCCGCCGCAAAACGGATAAAATCCTTGCTGTGGGTTTCCAGGTAGGCAATGAGCTCTTCGGTGGATACTTTTTTGGCAAAGCTGTCGGGGTCGTCGCCTTCGGGCAACACCACCACCTTTACGTTCATATCGTTTTCCAGAATGATGTCCACTCCGCGAATGGCGGCTTTCAGGCCGGCCGGGTCGCCGTCGTACACCAGGGTGATGTTGGGCGTAAAACGCTTGATGAGTTTCACTTGGTCGGCGGTGAGGGCGGTGCCGGCGGAAGCCACCGTGTTTTCCAAACCGGCTTGATAGAAGGAGAGCACATCCGTGTAGCCTTCCACCAGATAGGCGTTTTTTTCGCGCGAGATGGCGGCTTTGGCCTTATGGATGCCGTAGAGAATTTTGCTTTTGTTGTAAACCTCCGTTTCGGGCGAGTTGATATACTTGGCCTTATGCTTGGAAGTATCCAAAATGCGGCCGGCAAAGGCCACCACATTGCCGCTGAGGCGGTGGATGGGAAAAATCACCCGGCCGTAGAACCGGTCGATAATACGATTGTTTTTGCGAATGATCAATCCGGCGTCTTCCAGAATATCGTCTTTGAATCCCTTGGCCCGGGCGGCACGGTAGAAGGTATCGAAACCTTCCGGTGCATAACCGATATCGAAATCTTTGAGGGTTTTTTCCAGGAAACCGCGTTCGCGGAAATAGGAAAGTCCCACCGAGCGGCCTTCGTCGGTGTCGTACAATTGTTCGATAAACCAGTTTTTGGCAAAATCCAGCACGGCGTAGAGGCTGTCGCGTTTGCGGGCCAGGGCTTCGGCTTCCTCGTCCCGTTGACCGGTTTCGGGAATATCGATATGGTATTTTTTGGCCAGCCAACGCAAGGCTTCCGGATACGACATGCCTTCGTGTTCCATGAGGAATTTAACCACATCGCCGCCTTTGCCGGAGGAGAAATCCTTCCAGATTTGCTTGGCCGGCGATACCATAAACGAAGGCGTTCGCTCGCTGTTGAAAGGGCTGAATCCTTTCAGATTACTGCCGGCACGTTTGAGTTCCACGAATTCGCCGATAACCTCCTCCACACGGGCCGTTTCGCGTATTTGTTCGATAATATGTTCCGGAATGCGTCCCACGATAGGCTCAGATTTTTCGGTTGATCACGTAATCGGCCAGGAGAATGAGGCTTTGTTTGGCCTCGTTGTCGGGATAATGTTCCAGGATTTGCAGGGCTTGGTCCTTCAATTCATGCATTTTGCGGGTGGCATAATCCAAGCCGCCGGATTGGCGCACATAGTCGATGAGCTCGCGCACTTTTTGCTTGTCGGTATTGTGCTTGCGCAGGATTTTGAGAATCCACTTGCGGCGTTTGGCATCGGCGTTTTGCAGTGCGTAGATAAGGGGCAGGGTCATTTTGCGCTCCTTGATGTCGATGCCGGTGGGTTTGCCGATATTGTCGCGGGTGTAGTCGAACAAGTCGTCCTTGATTTGGAAAGCCAGACCCAGAAGTTCGCCGAAACGGTGAAGTTCGCGTACGGTTTTCACATCCGACCCAACCGAGGCGGCCCCCATGGCCGTGCAGGCGGCGATGAGGGTGGCGGTTTTTTGGCGGATGATGTCGAAATAAACTTCCTCGGTGATATCGAGTTTGCGCGCCTTTTCGATTTGGAGCAATTCGCCTTCGGACATTTCCTTGACGGCGGTGGAGATGATGCGCAGCAGGTCGAAATCGTTGTTGTCGATGGAGAGCACAAGGCCTTTGGCCAGCAGGTAGTCGCCTACGAGCACGGCGATTTTGTTGCGCCATAGGGCATTGAGCGAAAAAAATCCGCGGCGGAAGGTGGATTCGTCCACCACGTCGTCGTGCACGATGGTGGCCGTGTGAATCAGCTCGATGATGGCGGCACCGCGATAGCTTCGTTCGGTGATATGGTTATTGAGCATTTTGGCCGTAAGAAACACGAGCATGGGACGCATACGCTTGCCTTTGCGCGTTACGATAAACATGGTAACGCGGTTGAGCAGGGCCACCCGGGTCCGCACGATTTCGCGGAATTTGTCCTCGAAGGTTTCCATCTCGTGCCGGATGGGGGCTTTGATACGTTCCACAATTTTCATTCCGCCGGTAGCTTTTTGGAAGTTATCAAAATTACGACAAAAATTCATGTCTCGATTATGCCCCCGATGAAAATATTTTCGATACTTGTCAAGATAGCTATAAATTGATAGTATTTTTATCCGGTAAAATTCAAAATCCGTTTGCAGGGGTTTAACAAAAATTACTAAATTTGTTGCTAATCAAAAATTAAAACTTATGAGACATGTATGGTTTGCCGCATTGATAGTAATGGGTTTGATGAGTTGCCAAAATTCCCGGACCGAAAAAACGGCCTATGCGGATATGGTGAAAGTCACGGATGATTATCAAAAACTAAAAGACTTGAAAGCCGAATTTAAAGCCAAAGAGGAGCAATTTCAAAAAAAATACGACAGTCTGAATCGTGCTTTACAAATCAAATACAATGATTTTCTGAAACGGGCCCAACGTATGTCGAAAGCCAAGGCCGACAAAGAATATCAGCAATTGATGTATGCGCAACAACAATTGGGATTGCAACAACAACAGGAATATCAAAAAATACAGGCCGAAGCACAAGAAAAAACCAAGGAATTGTTGGATGAATTGCAAAAATTTATCGAAGATTACGGCAAGCAACACGGTTACACATATATTTTCTCCAAAAACGATTTCAACGGGGTTCTCTACGGAGACGAAGCACATGATATTACGGCCGAATTGACGGGGGCATTAAACGGAGGATCGACTTCTTCCACCCCGGCGGCCGGAAAAAAAGAAACCAAAAACAAAACCCAAACCAGCAAATAAATCCGGAAGCTTATGAAACGATATGTAGCACTGTTGGCGGGCATGATATTACCGTTTTGGATGCATGCGCAAGAGGCCGGTGATATGAGTCTGGCCGACCGCATCGAGCAAGCTTTCAAACCCGTTTCGGATGCATGGTCGTCCATTGTGTTTTTTAGCATACCGGTAGGAGGATTGGAAATTCCGCTGGTATTGATTTTGCTCATAGGCGGTGCTACGTATTTCACGATTTATTTCGGATTTCCTCAATTTAAATTGTTCGGCACTTCGCTCAAAGTGGTGGCCGGCAAATACGATGATATCGACGCACACGGTTCCTACACGGTGGCGGGAGACCCCACGCCCAATACCGGCGAAGATATTCCCGAGACCATCAAGATCGAAGGAGAGCATCACGGTGAAGTGTCGCATTTTCAGGCCTTGTCGGCAGCGCTATCCGCTACGGTGGGTTTGGGAAATATTGCCGGTGTGGCCGTGGCCATAGCGGTTGGTGGACCGGGCGCTACTTTTTGGATGATCATCGGTGGGCTCTTGGGGATGGCTTCCAAATTTACCGAATGTACCCTGGGCGTTAAATATCGTGACATCGGTCCCGACGGCACGGTGTACGGCGGTCCCATGTATTATCTGAAAAAAGGTCTTGCACGGTTGGGACACGGCGCTTTGGGTAAATTTTTGGCTATTTTCTTTGCCATTATGGTGGTGGGCGGTTCTTTCGGAGGCGGGAATATGTTTCAGGCCAACCAGTCCACGGCACAGTTTATGAAACTTTTCGGTATCGAAAACGGAGATGCCAAGGTTTGGTTCGGAATGTTTTTGGCCTTAATGGTGGGTATTGTTATCATCGGCGGCATTAAACGTATCGGTAAGGTGGCCGAAAAAATCGTGCCTTTTATGGCCATATTGTACGTGGGAGCGGCTCTATTGATTTTGATAATGAATTACGATATTATTCCCGAAGCTTTTGCTCAAATTTTCCGGGAAGCCTTTACGCCGCGGGCAGAATTGGGCGGCTTTATCGGAGTAATGGTTATGGGATTCCGCAGGGCGGCCTTTTCCAATGAAGCGGGTGTGGGTTCGGCGGCTATTGCCCATTCGGCCGTAAAGACCAAATACCCCGCCAGCGAAGGCATTGTAGCGCTATTGGAACCCTTTATCGATACCGTTTTGATTTGTACCATGACCGCCTTGGTATTGGTTATTACCAATATTAAATATGGTTTGTTCGAATACGGAAAAGAGGTTCAGGGTGTGGAACTTACTTCCACGGCTTTCGATAGTGTGTTGCCGCATTTTTCCATTATCCTGACCATTGCGGTGATATTGTTTGCATTCAGCACTATGCTTTCGTGGTCTTATTACGGCTTGCAAGGTTGGAAATTCCTTTTCGGACGCAGCCGCAAAGCCGATTTGGCTTATAAAATCCTCTTTCTTTTCTTCGTGGTTTTGGGCGCATCGGTCAAATTGGGTTCCGTATTGGATTTTTCGGATGCGATGATTTTTGCCATGGTATTTCCCAACATTATCGGTGTTATTCTCTTGGCACCCGAGGTCAAAGAAGAACTTTACCGCTATCTGAAAGCCATTCGCCGCAAGGAAGCATCATCGGAATAGACTCATGATAAAACTGCCGGACATCAACAGCCGGCAACGTACCGGAATTCTGCTTTTTGTCCTGGTGTTGGCACTGGGCGAAACATGGTTATGGCATTACCGTAAAAATCTATCCCCGGCTTCTTCATGGGAAATCGACAGCCTGGCAGCCGGACGCTACGATTCGCTCTATGACAAATATGAAGCATACCGGCGTGACAGCATTTATCCTTTCAATCCCAATTATCTTTCGGATTACAAAGCTTATATCCTGGGAATCGACACGGCGGCATTGAACAGAATCCGCCGCTTCCGGCAAAGCGGAAAATTTTTTGAATCCAAAGAACATTTTCGGCGGGTGGCGGCTCTTCCGGATTCCACATACAGGCGCATTGAAGCTTATGTGCGGATTCCCGTTTTCCGTAAACGAAAGTCATTCGTGCGCAAGGCTTATTTCGAAAATAACACGAAAGAAAAACCCGTCTTTTTTCCCAAACAAGATATCAATACGGCCACGGCGGAGGATTTGAAAAAAGTTTACGGAATCGGTGAAGTTTTGTCCCGGCGAATCGTCAAATACCGGAATCGTTTGGGCGGATTCAGTATTAAGGAACAATTGAAAGATATTTATGCCTTGTCGGATGAAGCTTATGAAAACCTTTGGCAGCGTTTTGAAATCAAATCACCGGTCGCCGTTCCAAATAAGATACCTCTCAATCAGGCCGATTTGGACCGATTGACCCGGAATCCTTATATCGATTTCGATTTGGCGGAAAAAATAGTGGAATACCGGAGCTTGCACGGAGATTTCCATTCATTGGAAGAGCTGAAAAAGATACCGGGCTTTCCGGCGGACAAATATCGAAGAATTGTCCTATATTTACGATTGGAATAACGAAAAAACAAGCTTTATGTGGCAATTCGATTACACGGAAGAACAACAACATATTGCGGATGCCGTCCGCGATTTTGCCAAGCAGCATATATTGCCTTACTACATGGAATGGGATGAAAAACAAATTTTTCCCCGTGATTTGTTCAAAAAATTGGGCGAATTGGGTTTTATGGGGGTTACCATTCCGGAAAAATACGGAGGCAGCGGTTTGTCGTATCAGGAATATGTAACCGTGGTGGACGAGCTGTCGCAAGCCGACCCTTCCATAGGACTTTCCGTGGCGGCACATAATTCGCTTTGTACCAATCATATTTACGAATTCGGAAACGAAGAACAGCGGATGCGTTGGTTACCCAACCTGGCTTCCGGCAAATGGATAGGCGCATGGGGATTGACGGAACACAACACGGGTTCCGATGCCGGTTCCATGAGTACCACGGCGGTGGAAGACGGCGATTATTATATCATCAACGGTGCCAAAAATTTTATCACCCACGGCAAGAGTGCCGAAGTGGCGGTGGTATTGGCCCGAACGGGCGAAAAAAATACACGCCATAATGCCACGGCCTTTGTGGTGGAACGCGGCACTCCGGGTTTTTATGCCGGCAAGAAAGAAAACAAATTGGGTATGCGTGCCTCGGAGACGGCCGAAATGATTTTTGACAACGTTCGTGTGCCCAAAACCAATATTTTGGGCAAAGTGGGCGAAGGCTTTAAACAAGCGCTCAAAATTCTGGACGGCGGCCGGATTTCCATCGGGGCCAATGCCTTGGGAATCGCCAAAGGTGCCTACAAGGCCGCTTTGCAATATGCCAAGGAACGACATCAGTTCGGACGTCCCATTGCCCAATTCCAAGCCATTGCTTTCAAACTGGCCGACATGGCCACCCAAATCGATGCGGCGGAATTGTTGATTCGGCGGGCGGCTTATCTCAAAGACCAAGGACGCCGCCTGACCAAGGAAGGCGCCATGGCCAAAATGTATGCCTCCGAAATAAGCGTGCGCGTAGCCGAAGAGGCGGTACAAATTTTCGGCGGTTACGGCTACACGAAGGATTTCCCCGTGGAAAAATATTATCGCGACGCCAAACTTACCACCATCGGTGAAGGAACCACGGAAATCCAAAAACTGGTAATTTCCAGGCAGATTTTGAAATAGGTCCTTTGGCGAAATTCCGGTTTATGAAGGACTTTTTTTGCGGCGGAAAAGGCGGTAGATAAGGTAAAAAAGCAACAGTACCAGCAAAAATCCGATAACCGG
>JAADEB010000165.1 GCA_013153655.1 Chlorobiota bacterium | reverse complement strand
CTACAAAACGTCAAATAAAAAATCCGAAACATCGATGATATTCTATGCATATGCATCCAAAAAAACACGTTTCCCGTTTCCCATTTCCCGTATCCCGAAAACGCACCGGTCACCGGTCATCCATCCTCTTCCGATTTAACGATTCCACGGTTTAACGATTTAACAAAATCTATTCAACTGTTCAACTCTTCAACTATTCAACAGAATACACCGGTCACCGGTCATCAGTCATCCGTCCTAAAAACGATTGCACGATTTAACGATTCCACGGTTTAACGATTTAACGATTCAACGGGATTACTCGATTCAACACGCCCTCCATTCCTCGGATTTTTACTAACTTTGAAAATCATTGGAACCGTAAAAAAATATCCCATGAAAAAAATATTGATCATCATATTTTCCCTCTTGCTGATTCCGGCCCTTAACGTATCCTGCGGCAGCCACAAAAAAACCGTTACGCGCAAACATACCAAGCGCACCCAAACCCGCCGCCAATACGGATCCCACGACGAACGAACCCTGGCCTATATCCGCCGCTACAAGGATATTGCCAAAAAAGAAATGAAGGAATACAAAATTCCCGCCTCCATCACCTTGGCCCAAGGCATCCTGGAATCCAAAGCCGGCGACAGCCGTTTGGCACGGGAAGCCAACAACCATTTCGGCATCAAATGCGGCAACGACTGGGAAGGCCGCCGCGTACTCCACGACGACGACCATCGCAACGAATGTTTCCGCGTGTACAACAATCCCGAAGAATCCTTCCGCGACCATTCCAAATTCCTGGCCCAAAAACGCCGCTACGCCTTCCTCTTCCGCTTCCCCCTCACCGACTACGAAGCCTGGGCCAAAGGCCTGCGCCAAGCCGGCTACGCCACCGACCGTAGTTATCCCCAAAAACTCATCTACCTCATCGAAAAATACAACCTGGATAAATACGACAAAGAAGTGCTGGAAGAAATGAATATCCGCACCCCCGAGGAAGACACCCCCGCCAAAGACAAGAAAAAAGACAAAGGCGAAAAAATCATCTACGAAGTCAAAGCAGGCGAAACTCTCTTTTCCATTTCGCGCAAATTCGGCATCCCCGTACGCGAAATCAAAGAATTGAACAACCTGGTGGATTTCGATATCTACGAAGGCCAAATCCTGGTGCTCAAAGTGCCCGAAGAAAAAGCCGAAGAAGAATCCGCCGAACCGGTTCAACAAGATACCGCCAAAACCGCCGCCTCCGAACAAAAAGAAGAACCGGTGAAATCCACGGAATCCCCGGACCGAACCGCCGCCCAAACCGCCGACACCCTGCACCGCGTTCCCGACAAAAAAGCCGTGGAAGCCATTTCGCAAATCGCCGGTGAAGAAAATACGGACCGAAACACCGGACGCGTGCATGTGGTACAACAAGGCGAAACCCTCTATTCCATCGCCCGTCAATACGGCCTAACCCCCCAAGATATCATCCGCGCCAACGCCTTGACCGGCGAAACCCTCTCTCCGGGACAAAAACTCGTCATCCCCGAAAAAAGCCAAACCGCCGGCCAAACCAATACCCAAACGCCGGCCCAAACCCTCACCGGAACCCTCCACACCGTACAACCCGGCGAAACCCTCTATTCCATTGCCCGCAAGTACGGCGTTTCGGTACAAGACATCATCCGTGCCAACCGGCTCGCAGACCAACATATTTCCCCGGGTCAGGAATTACTCATTCCCGAAAAAACACAAACCCAAACCCAACCGGCCCAAACCGCCGAACCCGGCCTGCCCGAATACCACATCGTCCAACCCGGCGAAACCCTCTACCGAATCCATGTGAAATACGGTATCCCCGTGGAAACCCTCCGCCGGCTCAACGGACTGAAAGACAACACCATTCACGTTGGACAAAAACTCAAACTCCGATAAATGAAAAACCTTTTTATTGTAGCCCTAAGTCTGATTATTTGGCCCGTTTTCGGACAGCACAAACCCCAAGCCTACCGCATCACCGACGCAAAAGGCCATCGCGCAAGTTACCGCAAACTCATACGCAAAGCCGCCAAAGCCGATGTGGTCTTTATCGGCGAACTCCACAACAATCCCATCGCCCATTGGCTGGAATTGAAAATCACCCGGGACCTTTATCGCAAGAAAAACGGAAAAATCATCCTCGGCGCCGAAATGTTCGAACGCGACAACCAGGAAGCCCTCACCAAATACGTGGAAGGCCGCTCCAACGCCAAGGAATTGGACTCCACCGCACGCCTTTGGCCCAATTTCAAAACCGACTACAAACCCCTGGTGGATTTTGCGCGTGAAAAAAAACTGGAATTCGTGGCCACCAACATTCCCCGCCGCTACGCCTCGCGCGTGTTTCATCACGGTTTGGCATCCCTGGATTCGCTTGGCTCCGAAGAAAAACAATGGATCGCCCCCTTGCCCATAGCCTATGATTCCACCCTGTCGCAATACGTCAAAATGCGACAAATGATGCCTTCCCACCGCGGTGCCAACCTGCCCAAAGCCCAAGCCGTCAAGGACGCCACCATGGCCCACAGCATCGCCCGGCATATGAAACCCGGTTACACTTTTATTCACTACAATGGAAGTTACCATTCCGCCTTCCACCAGGGTATTATTTGGTACCTCAAACGCCTGAAACCCGAAGCCAAAATCCTTACCATCGAAGTGGTGGAAGCCGAAGATGTCAAGCATTTGCCAAAAAAATACAAGGGAACGGCCGATTTAATCATCATCGTGGACAAGGATATGACCAAAACTTATTAATGATAAAGTGTAACAATTTTGATTATTTCGCATCGTTTATATATAAACCCTCAAATCCAAATTCCCTATGAAAAAAATATTTTTGTTCATGCTTTCTTTGGTCATGTTGACCGGTTGCCATAGCACCAAGAAAAAAATGGAACAATCCGAAGCCAAACAACCCGAAGAAACGGTGGCCCAAGGACGCCCCGACAAGGACTACATTCCCGTGGATCCCGATGTGCGTATCGGCACATTGCCCAACGGGATGACCTACTACATCCGGCACAACGCCAAGCCGGAAAACAAAGCCTTTATGTTGTTGCCCGTCAAAGTGGGTTCCATCGTGGAAGACGACGACCAACTGGGTCTGGCCCACTTTATGGAACATATGAATTTCAACGGCACCAAACATTTCAAGAAAAACGAATTGATTGATTTCCTCCAAAAAATGGGTGTGCGTTTCGGTGCCGACCTGAATGCTTTCACTTCTTTCGACAGAACGGTGTACATCCTGCCCATTCCGCTGGACAAGCCGGAAAACCTGGAAAAAGGCCTGCTGGTACTCCACGACTGGTCGCATTTTGCCACTTTGGATCCCGAAGAAATCGACAAGGAACGTGGCGTGGTATTGGAAGAATACCGTTTGGGACGCGGTGCCGAAGAACGTATGCGCCGCAAATGGTGGCCCGTGGCACTCAAAGGTTCACGCTATGCCGAACGCTATCCCATCGGCAAGAAGGAAATCCTGGAAACCTTCCCGCCCGAAGTGCTCAAACGCTTCCATAAGGATTGGTATCGTCCGGATCTGGAAGCCGTTATCGTGGTAGGCGATGTGGACCCCGACAAGGTGGAAGCCAAACTCAAAGAAATGTTTGCCGACGTGCCCAAGCCCGTCAATCCGCGTGAAAGGAAATATTACAAAGTGCCCAACCATAAGGAAACCCTCGTGGCCGTGGCCTCCGACCCCGAAGCTTCGTTCAACACGGTGCTGGTGGTCTACAAGGATCACGGCGACCATAAACCCATGCGCACCACCGAGGATTACCGCCAATATTTGCAAGAAAAACTCTATGCCAAAATCCTCAATAACCGCCTATCCGACCTGCGCGACAGCGAAAATCCTCCGTTTACCTATTCATTTGCCAAACACGGTAATTTTATTGCTCTAACCAAGGACGCTTTTATTCTAACTGCCTACACTTCACCCGAAAAACGCAAAGAAGCCTTGCGCACCTTGCTCCGCGAAGCCAAAAAAGCCAAGGAATTCGGATTTACCCAAGCCGAACTCGACCGCGCCAAAAAAGAACTCATGGCCAACATCGAACAAGCCTACAAAAACCGCCATACCACCGAATCCGAACACTACGCCTGGCAATACGAAGGTCATTTTACCGAAGGTGAACCCATCCCTTCCGTGGAATGGGAATACAATATGTACAAATGGTTTCTGCCGAAAATCACCTTGGAAGACGTAAATGCCCTGTCCAAAAAATTCATCCACGACGACAACCGCGTGGTAGTAGTTACCGGCCTGGAAAAGAAAGGTCTGGAACCGGTTACCGAAGCGGACGTATGGAACATCATCAAAGAAACGGATAATGAAAGATTGACGCAAACCAAGCAGGAAGAAACCGTTCAAAACCTGATGAAGGAAAAACCCGCTCCGGGTAAAATCGTGAAGGAAACCCGCAACGACAAATTGGGAACCGTCACCCTCTATCTGGACAATGGTGCCGTGGTTACCTATAAGAAAACGGATTTCAAGGACGACGAAGTGTTGATGCAATATTGGAAATTCGGCGGTAAGTCCTTGCTAAGCGATGACGAACTGAAAAAAACCGCTTATGCCTTCGCCGCGATTCCCGAAGCCGGCGTCAACGGATTGAGCAAAAAAGACCTGCGCAAAATCCTGGCCGGCAAAAAAGCCGACGACACACCCGGCATCGACAATATAGACACCTACGGCAATGCCAAAGCCCGTCCGAAGGATTTGGAAACCATGTTCCAACTCAATTACCTCCATTTCACCAAACCCAATTACGATCCCAAAGCCTTCGAGTCCTGGAAAAAACGACAAGCCTTCCGGATTAATATGGCCAATAATCCGCTCTATAAATTTATTTTGGCATTCCAAAAATTCGTGGAAGGAAACAACAATCCGCGCTACATTCCGCCCATTCCCACCAAGGAATTATTGGATATGCAGGATTACAAACTGACCTATGACAAATACCGCTACTTCTTCGACGGCGCCAAAGACTATCACTACTATATCGTAGGCAATTTCGACGAAGCCCGGCTACGCGATTATATCAAAACCTATATCGGCGGACTGCCTTCGTCCACCCATCCGGGAACCTTCAAAACCTATCCGGACTATACCCCCAAAGGCAAACACGAATTCGTGTACCACAAAGGCAAGGACCCCAAAAGCATGGTCATCTACACGGCCGCCGGCCTGGCGCCTTACAACGAACACGATGCACGTCTCCTGAACGCGTACAGCGAAATCCTCAGCAACAAGCTGATTAAGGAAATCCGGGAAAACGAAAGCGGTGTGTATACCATCAATGCATATGCCAGCATTCGTAAGTTGCCGCGTGAGAAATATTATTTCGGCATCAGCTTCCCTTGCGGACCCGAAAATGCACGCCGCTTGGCCACCAACGCCCTGAAAGTGCATCATGACCTCATGGAACAAGGTCCCTCGGACGAAGATTGGCAAAAGGTGAAAAAAGCCTGGCTCGTACAGCACGAACAACAGATGAAGGAAAACCGCTACTGGATCAAATACCTGGCCGATACCGATTATTACGGCTTCGACCCCGAACGTGCCTTGAAGTTTGAAGAGGAATTGAATAAAATCACACCGGAAGACATCAAGCGTGCGGCCCGCAAATACCTGCTACATCCCGAATCCGAAATCACCGGATTCTGGTTCCCCGAAAACTACGACGACCAAGGAAATCCATTGGATAAAGAAGAAGAAGAAAAATAATTCCGCTTCCGGAAATCCCTACGAACCGTCCGGCAAAACCGGGCGGTTTTTTTGTCAAAATGACAGGGAAACGAACGGCATTATTTTTGCTTAATTTTGCAAGCGGAAGCAAGCCGCCTTGTCGCTCTTCCCTCCGGGGAAGGGAGGAAAGTCCGGACACCGCAGGGCAACCCGGCGGGTAACACCCGTCCGCCGCGAGGCGAGGACTAGTGGCACAGAAACCAGGTACGGTTCGGCCGTAGTGAAAAGGCTAAACTCCGGGTGGTGCAATGCCAAGTATGCCGGCGTTTGAGATTGGCCCGATCGATGCCGGCGGGTAGGCAGCAAGAGGCAAACGGTAACGTTTGTCCCAGATAAATGACAAGGCTCGACAGAATCCGGCTTACAGGCTTGCTTCCGTTTTTTTATACCCGGTTTTTTTGCTTTATTTTTAACGTTCCGGTTTCCGTTATATATCTTCCTATAAAATTATAAGTTATGCCGGGGATGAGCGGAGCGCTTTGTTTCCGGGACCGGGAGTGACGGGCGGTTGTGCAGCGGCTTTCGGGCGAGGGGGCGAAGCGGCAGGGCGCGAAGGGGATGCCGAAGGTCCGGCGCGGCGGCGGAGGCGACCGAAGGAAGCCCTACGCACGCCGCATGCCGGCCGAGAGCAGACCCGAGCGCACTACGAGCGGAGCACCCGGTCCGCCTTAGGCGGACGCCCCCTAACAAAAAAAATGATAATTTTGAATATAAGAATCGTCTGACACATAATCATAAACGATGGATAAACCTAAAATTGTGGTACTAACCGGAGCCGGCATTTCCAAGGAAAGCGGCATTCCCACCTTTCGCGATTTGGGCGGATGGTGGAAACAATACCGGATAGAGGAAGTGGCCTCGCCCGAGGGATGGCGGCGGAATCCGGAAGCGGTTTTGGCTTTCTACAACCTCCGGCGGCGGCAATTGAAGGAAGTGGAACCCAACGAGGCTCATTATGCCTTGGCCGAATTGGAAAAGCATTATCCCGTACACATCATCACCCAAAACGTGGACGACCTGCACGAGCGGGCCGGGAGCCGCAACGTATTGCATCTGCACGGTGAACTCCGGAAGGTGCGTAGCGAGCGGAATCCTTCGTTGGTGTATCCTTGGGACGGTGACCTGCATTTGGGCGATACGGCCGAAGACGGGGCGCAACTTCGTCCGCATATCGTTTGGTTCGGTGAGCCGGTGCCGGCCATTGAAGAGGCGGCGCGTTCGGTAGGCGATGCCGATGTGATGCTCATTGTGGGTACGTCCATGCAGGTTTATCCGGCGGCGGGATTGGTGCATTATCTTCCGCCGCATGCACGGGTGTTTTACGTGGACCCGCACCCGGCGCCGTTGCATATTCCTCATCCGTTGAGCATTATCGAGGCTACGGCCGTGGAGGGGGTACCGCCTTTGGTCAAAAAATGGATAAATGAAGGTATTGGATAAAACTTTTTTCGAACGCAACACCTGTGAGGTGGCGCGGGATCTTTTGGGTAAATATCTTTATCGCCGTACGGAAAAGGGGCTTTACCGGGCCGTTATTTCCGAAACCGAGGCCTACCACGGAGAGGAAGACCTGGCCTGCCATTGCGCCAAAGGGCGAACGCCGCGAACGGAGGTAATGTTCGGTCCGGCGGGTCATATCTATGTTTACCTGATTTACGGCATGTACGACATGCTCAATTTCACCACCATGCCCGAAGGATTTCCGGCGGCGGTGTTGGTGCGTGCGCTCGGGTATCCGGAAGTTTGGGACGGGGCGCGTTTCGTACCGGTAAAAAAACGAACCGATGGTCCCGGCCGCTTGACGCGGGCTTTGGCCATCGACAGGGGATTGAACAAACGGCCTTTGACACCCGGAACCGGCCTTTGGGTAGCCGACGGAGGTTTGCGGCCCGAAAAAATCATTACTACACCGCGCATCGGGGTGGATTATGCGGGTGAATGGAAAGACAAACCGAGGCGCTTTTATATTCCCGCGGAAAGTGGTATTTTTAAATCAAATTCGGAAATATGAGAAAAATTGCTTTTTCCTTGCTTCTCACACTGTTTCTTTGGCAATGCGGGCAAGAAGGTCCCGTAAAATTGGTTTCGGCCCCCGAACAATGGCCGGCGGATCAATCCGGTACGGTGATTTTGGACGGGGTGCGAGCCAATGGTATCGACTATGTGGGATTTTGGTATGATACCATTATCCGCGGCGGAGCCAAAGCCGCCGACACCCTTCACTTGCCTTCACCTCAATCGGTGGAAGCGGGCTTTGAACCGGGAAGCCGGCATTATTTATATTTGGACATGTTCAAGCAAAAACAACACGTTCAGCGTTTTAAAATACCCTTTACGGTCTTGCCACCTAAGAATAAGGAGCAAAAGCATGGAAACGGAAAAGGGGTGAAGGGGTGAGTTGTTAAATCGTGGAATTGGTTATTTCTGTTGAATCGTTAAATCGGGCAATCGTTGAATCGTGCAACCGTTAAATCGACAATATGGACCGGTGACCAGTGAGGGGTGCATTTTCGGGAAACGGGAAAAGTGGTTTTTTCTGTTGAAAAGTTGAACAGTTGAATAGATTTTGTTAAATCGTTAAACCGTGCAATCGTTAAATCGATTTGACCGATGACCGATGACGGGTGACCGGTATATTTTCGGGACACGGTAAACGGAAAATGGGAAACGTGTTATTTCTGTTAAATTGTGAAATCGTTAAACCGCCGTGTCCTTGCGCCTTGGTATGAGGAAGGGACGCGCCATAAAAATTTTATACCCCTTCCATATCAATAAAAAAGTTATTTTTGCGTTAATCCTTAAATTATGTTTTTATGAAACAGTGGTTACGGTATTTGTTGGTATTAAGCGGCTTGATATTCTTTGAAAATGCTCCTGCTCAAATCATAAAACCTTATCAATTGTCCACGGCGGTGGAGAAAACGGGGCAAGATACTTACCGCTTGATCATTAGCGGCACCCTGGAACCGGGCTGGCACCTATATTCGCAACACAACGATCCGGGCGGGTCCAATCCCTTGGTCATCCAATGGAAAGGCGCCGGACAAGATTACGAACTCCTGGGTCCGGCCAAAGAATACGGAACCGAAAAGGCCTACAACGATATTTTTAACGTAACCGAAACTTTTTGGTCGCACAAAATAAAAATCACCCAAGATATCAAGGTCAAAAATCCTTCGTTGCAACAAGTGGAGGCGCATTTGGAAGGGCAAGTTTGTAAGGAAGCTTGTATTTTGATGGGAGAAGATTTGTCATTTGACCTGAGCCGTGCCAAAAATTCCGGCACAACGACCCCCACTACCGGAAATAAACCAAGCAACAACACTCCTAAAACTTCCACCGGCACTTCCCAAGCAACTCCGAAAGAAAATAAAATAACCCCAAAAAAGGCTTCTCCGGCGGAAACCAATACTGCAGCAAAACAAGCAGAAACCTCTGGAACCTCCGGAGCAAACAGCGGTTCCGTAGCCGAAAAAACCGAGCCCGAAAACACTACGCCGGACATGAAAAATGCCGGACCGACTACCGAAACCCAAACGGTGAACGCCAAAAATACCGACGGTCACCAAAAAGAATCCACCGAAGGAAGCGGTGTCACCATCGAAGAACCCCACAAAAAAGGTTTCTGGGGTTTGTTTTGGGCCAGTCTGTTGGCCGGCCTGATTGCATTGCTCACCCCTTGTATTTACCCCATGATTCCGCTTACCATTAGTTTCTTTACCAAGAAGAACGAACAAAGCGTTTTCGGCGCCGAAGAAAAAGGCACCCACGGGAAATTTTACGCTTTCATGTACGGATTCTTTATCATCCTCATCTACGGCTTGATCACACTTCCTTTCCATTTGATGGATAACCTGGATCCTAATATTTTCAATAAGATTTCCACCAATCCCTGGTTGAACCTGGTTTTCTTTATCATCTTTTTCATATTCGCACTCTCATTTATGGGCGTCAGCAAATTGGACCCGCAACGCCTGATTCCTTCCAAACTTATCAGCAAATCGGATGAGATGTCCAATAAAACGGGCGGCCTGATTGCGGTGTTTTTTATGGCCGTAACCCTGATATTGGTATCATTTTCCTGTACGGGTCCCATTTTGGGCGCCTTGCTCGGTAGTGTGTTGGGCTCGTCGCAAGGGGCATGGGCGTTGACGGTGGGAGCTTTGGGATTCGGCATCGGATTGTCGTTGCCTTTTACTTTGTTTGCTCTGTTTCCTTCCCTTTTGAAAAACATGCCCCGTTCGGGCGGTTGGCTCAATACCGTGAAGGTAACATTGGGCTTTATCGAACTGGCATTGGCCTTCAAATTTCTGTCCAATGCCGATTTGGTTCTTCAATTACACCTATTGGAACGTGAAGTGTTCCTGTCCATATGGATTGCCATTTTCTTTGCATTGGCCTTGTATCTGTTGGGCATGTTCAAACTCCCCTACGACGATGCTTCGGACCGTATAGGGGTTACGCGCTTGCTTTTCGGGCTCACGTCATTGGCCTTTACTTTCTACATGTTGCCCGGACTTTGGGGCGCTCCGCTCAAATGGATTTCCGCCTTCCCTCCGTATCAGGCATATAGTGAATCGCCGAAAGGTTTCGGCTGCCACGGAGGAGGTTCATCCCGGTCCATGGCGGCGGCCTTACCCGAAGGTGCCGAATATGAATACGACGGACTTATCGTTTTCCGCAACAATTATGATGACGCCTTGAAATACGCCAAACAAATCGGACGTCCCGTGATGTTGGATTTCACCGGCGGCGCTTGTGTCAATTGCCGTAAAATGGAAGCCAATGTTTGGACCGACCCGGAAGTACACCGCATCATGAAGGACAGCCTTATCGTGGTGTCGCTGTATGTGGACGACAAACGAAGCTTGCCCGAAAACGAGCAATACATCTCGCCTTACAGCAACAAAAAAATCACCACGCGGGGCGACAAATGGGCCGAAATGGAAATCTATAAATACAAATCCAATTCCCAACCCTACTACGTATTGCTTTCCCCCGATGAAGAAATGCTCAACAGCCCCATTGCCTACGAACCCGACGCCGAAGTCTATGCTCAATGGCTGAGGGAAGGGGTAAAAAAATATTACGGTGGAAAATGATAGGCTTTTTGTTAAACCGTTAAACCGTTGAACCGGGTAATTCTGTTGAATAGTTGAAATGTTGAATAGATTTTGTTAAATCGTTGAACCGTTGAATCGTGCAATCGTTAAATCGGTTTGACCGGTGACCGGTGACCGGTGACCGATGCGTCATTGCGAGGCTCCGCCGCTTGGGGATAAGCAAAGGTAAGCGGAGCCGTGGCAATCTCCTTCTGCGGAACACGGGAACGTTTTTTTAGTGAAAGAATGAAGGAATGTAGCATCGCCCGACCCGGGCGATGAACGATGAATAATGTGATTGAATGGATAATATCATTCCGAGG
>JAADEB010000058.1 GCA_013153655.1 Chlorobiota bacterium | reverse complement strand
CCCACCGTTATCCTCACCACCGATCCCCATTACGTGACCATGGAAGAGGAAATTTTCGGTCCCGTTCTTACCGTTTATGTCTATGACGACGACCGGTGGAAGGAAAGCCTGGACCTGGTGGATGGCACATCCCCTTACGGCCTTACGGGAGCCATCTTTGCCAAAGACCGCTACGTCATTGACTACGCCACCAAGCGTCTGGTCAATGCGGCGGGCAACTTCTATATCAACGATAAGCCTACCGGCGCCATCGTAAACCAACAACCTTTCGGCGGCGCACGCGCTTCGGGCACCAACGACAAGGCCGGCTCCATGTGGAACCTCATTCGTTGGCTTTCGCCGCGTGCCATCAAGGAAACTTTCAATCCGCCTACGGATTACCGTTATCCTTTCTTGGGCGAATAATTTTATGGAAAATCCGTTTAATATCACCCCTTCGATCCGAGGGGGTGATTTTTTATAGCCAATATTACTTTAAACTCCACTATTATCGCCGGCGCTTCGCAAAATGTGATGTCCAAAAGGACAAGAGGTGCAACGGTTTTGAGTGCAATAATGCTTGAAAAGACGCAGGTAGGCTTGGGAATGCAAGGCATCGGGGTGGGGAAGTCCTTCCTTTTCAAAGAGGCGTGTGATACGGTTGTGTTCCGGCGCCAGACGACGGGCCATATCGATCAGGCGGTCGGCGTCGGGTTCGCCGTAATGTTGTTCGTAGGCGAATTGAACGGGAATCAGGACGTTGATGATAAGTTTTTCGATAAAATTTTTGCCGGTGGTTTTTCGCCGTTTGGCGGAAGTTTGTCCGGGCCGGTAGCGGGTTTCCCAATAGGGCGATGTGGCGGTACGCAGGATGACGGGCCAATGGAAGTCCTCGCGGCTGTGAAACAATTCGGTAAAGAGGCGGGGATGATCGTGATAGAGTTTGGCCAATTGTGCCAGCCGTACGGTGGGGAAATTTTGGGGGCGCATCCGTCCGAAAACCGGTGCTTTGTCCACCGCTTTTAACCGGTGTTTGGCCGCCAGAAAGGCATATTCGTCCAGGAGGGTCCGGGTATAGGCATCGGGCGCTTGGGGCGGCAACAGACGGGCCGTTCCGAACAAAAGTGCTTCCAGGCGGGTCAGGTTATCCAGATATTTGCGAAATACGGAAAAAGGCAAGCGCTGCGCAATTTGTTCAAACACTTCCGTATTGACCGGCATACCGAAGTAGCGTAGCAACATGGTATAGAGCACTCCTTCCCAATCTTGCAGACTGCGGTCCAATAGGCGACTGAAATATTCGGTTTTTTCACGGAGCCTTTCCACAAACAACTTTTCAATCCACAGGTCACGTTGTTCGGCGGGAAGCAGACCGGTTTGGCCGTGACACCGCAGGGGATGTGCCGAGAGATGCAGGCGGCGGTAGGCATCATATACACCCGGATAAATGACTTCGCGTATTTCCAAGGCGGGGATTTCCACATTCCGTGTATTGAATACGGGCATGTCGTATTCGTAAACCACATGGAGAATCACCGGATCGTAGGCGGGGTCGGTTTCGTGGTGGTGGGCAAACCAATCGGAGGAGCGCAGGTGAATTTCCACATGGCCGGCCCATAGCTTGTCCCCTATGCGGAGACGTGCATCCCGGAAATCGGGTCCGGAGCCTTCGTTGCGTCGTCCGGGATGAATCACTTCCACGGATTCTCCGTTTATGGTACGCAAACGCTTTTTATCCATCAAACCTTGTTGCCATACATAATACAGGAATTGCTCGTCCATATTGATAAATCGATTATCCGTTTCCAAAAAAAATAGTATTTTTGCAATGCCGAATCCAACTTTTTGTCTTGGATTGATTATTGTATTTAACGGCTTATTAAATTAAAATTTTTATCAAATGAAATTTACAAAAAAAATTTGGATATGGATGATGCTGACGGGATTAACGATTGTTTCTTGCAAAAAACTGGATAAGCTTACTCAATTTGATATTACTTATCATCAGCAAGTAACCATTCCCGCCGCCATTCCCATCAATATTCCTTATGATATTCTCACTCCCGAAATCGAAACCAATACCGAAGAGGAATTCGAGAACAATAACACCCACAAGGATCTGATCGAAGAAATCAAATTGAAAACGCTTACTTTGACCATACTCGATCCCACGGACGAAGACTTCGATTTTTTGAACACTATCGAAATTTATATCGAAACCGATGATCTCCCCGAAAAGAAGATTGCTTGGAAAGACAATATTCCCGAAAGCGGCCTGCAACAATTGGAACTGGAAACTTCCGGCGACGACCTGAAAGCATATTTGCTGGAAGACAGTTTCAAATTGAAAATTAAAACCAAGACCGACCACGCCACCACGCGTGATATCACCATCGATGTAAAAACGGTGTTCCATGTGGACGCCAAAGTATTGGGTGTTTAAACGAATTGATTGAAATTCCCCGCTTGGAAAATAGGATTCCTTTTTATGTTGTTCGCGGCGGCCGTTGTTTGGAACGACCGTTCCGTGGGTCATGCCGTGGAAGCCTATGTGTTTCATGATGCCGGGAAAATTCCCGCCACCCGGGTGGCCTTGGTATTGGGTACGGCCAAATACCGCAAAGGAGGCGGCATCAATCCCTTCTACAAACACCGCATTGACGGCGCCTTCGACCTCTATCATGCCGGAAAGGTGGAATATATCCTCGTGAGCGGCGACAACGGAACCCGTCACTACAACGAGCCTCAAACCATGAAAAAAGACCTGGTAGCCAAAGGTATTCCCGCCAAGCGTATTTTCACCGATTACGCCGGATTCGACACCTACGATTCCATGTTGCGCGCCAACAAAATTTTCGGTTTGGACACGCTGACGGTGGTGTCGCAGGATTTTCATGTGCGGCGGGCCGTATACATCGGACGGCGCCTGGGCATGCACCCTTATGGATACGCCGTGCCGGGACCGGGCGGTATTTCGGGCATTAGGCTTCGTTTGAGGGAAATGTTGGCACGGGTGAAAGCAAAAATCGATATATTGAGCCGTAGAAATCCCAAATTTTTGGGCGAAAAAATAAGGATAGAATAAATGGAAGAAAATTTCAAAATCATCGCCACCACCTTCAAGGGTTTGGAACAAACCCTGGCGGAGGAAGTTCGCGAGCTGGGCGGCCAACGGCCGAAAACCCTGGTGCGGGCCGTTTCGTTTTACGGCGATATGGGTTTCCTCTACAAGGCCAACCTCAAATTGTCCACGGCCTTGCGTATTCTGCGTCCCATTGCACATTTGCGCAACATCAAATCGGTGGCGGTGCTCTACAATAAAATCTACGATATTCCCTGGGAAGAATATTTCGATGCGGATAAAACGGTGTTTTTCCATGTGTCGGGCCGGTTGGACGGTATTCCGCACACCCATTTCGTGAGTCAGAAGGTGAAGGATGCCTTGGTGGACCGTTTTCGCGACCGCACGGGCCGGCGTCCGCGCGTGGATAACCGGGAGGCGCAAATCCATATCAACCTGCATATGTTTCGCGACCAAATGTCCGTGGCCTTGGATAGCTCGGGCGATCCGCTCTTCAAGCGCGGTTACCGGAAAGCCACGGGCAAAGCGCCGCTCAACGAAGTGCTGGCGGCGGGTCTGATACGCCTGGCCGGCTGGAAAGGCGACCGCCACCTGATCGATCCCATGTGCGGCTCGGGTACCATTCCCATCGAAGCGGCCTTACAGGCCATGCAAGTGCCGCCGGGTATTTTTCGCGAGTCGTTTTCGTTTATGCACTGGAAAGATTTCGATGCGGAACTCTATGAGCATATTCGCCAAGCCATGCTCAAACGTGTGCGCGAACCCTTCGAAATGATCAAAATTTTGGGTTACGACAAGGACGGCCGCATGATCGATAAGGCACGCATGAATGCCGAGGCCGCCGGTGTGGACGATTTTGTCCGGTTCGAACAAAAAGATTTTTTCCGGACCGAAAAAATTCCCGGTCCCGTTACCTTGATTTTCAATCCGCCTTACGACCAACGCCTTTCCCTGCGCGACAAGGAGGATTTTTTCCGGCGTGTGGCGGCTCATTTGAAGGAGCATTACCGTTGGAGCACCGTTTGGATATTGTCGGACATACCCTTGGGACGCTATTTCGGGCGCCGGCCGTTCCGCACCTATAAATTGGTAAACGGAAAAATTGACGTATTTTTCAGCGGTTTTAATATCGAATAACCGGACATGAAGAGCATCAAGGAAATCGCCGCCTCCCTGTGGGCCAACCGGGTGGCACGCAGCTACCGCCGCAAGCAACGGACGGCCGTGGAAGACCAACGCAAATGGTTTCGCCGGATCATGAACCGTGGCGCCAAAACGGCTTTCGGCCGTGATTTCGGCCTGGGCGAAGTACGCAATATCGAGGATTTTCAAAAACGCGTTCCCTTGGCCGATTACGAACGCTACCGACCCTACATCCAACGCATCATCGACGGCGAAAGCGACGTGCTCTGGCCGGGACGTCCGCTTTATTTCGCCAAAACTTCGGGTACCACTTCGGGCACCAAATACATTCCCATTACACGCGAATCCATGCCGTATCACGTGAAGGCGGCGCGCGACATGTTGCTCCTCTATATCCATAAGGCCAAACAAACGGATTTTATCAATGGTAAGATGATTTTTCTACAAGGCAGTCCGGTGCTCAAAAAAGTGGGTGGCATTCCTACGGGACGCCTGTCGGGCATCGTGGCGCATTACGTGCCGGCATATTTGCAGAAAAACCGCCTGCCGTCGTGGGAAACCAACAGTATCGAGGATTGGGAAACCAAGGTGGAGCGGGTGATCGACGAGACCTTGGGTCAAAACATGACCGTTTTTAGCGGCATTCCGTCATGGATTGTGAATTATTTCGAAAAAATCGTGGAACGCACCGGCAAGACCGTAGGCGAGGTGTTTCCGGGTTTTCGCCTTTTTGTGTCGGGCGGAACGGCTTTCGAACCCTACCGGCCTAAGTTCGAACAATTGGTGGGCCGTCCGGTGGACCTGTTGGAAACCTATCCCGCTTCGGAAGGCTTTATGGCTTTTTCAGACGATTACCGGCGCCGGGATTTGCTCCTGCTTACCGACCACGGCATGTTTTACGAATTTGTGCCGGTGGAACGCTTTTTCGACGAAAATCCGCCGCGGCTGACATTGGACCAAGTGGAAACGCGCAAGGACTACGCCATTATTCTCACCACCCATGCCGGCCTCTATGCCTATGTGATCGGCGATACGGTGCGTTTTACGAGTACGGACCCTTACCGCATCGTGGTGACGGGACGTATCAAGCATTTTATTTCGGCCTTCGGCGAGCATGTGATTGCCAAGGAAGTGGAAGAAGCCATGCAAAGCGCCGTGGAACGGTTCGGCGTACGCATCAACGAATTCAGCGTGGCGCCGCAAGTGCAACCGGCCGAAGGATTGCCGTATCACGAATGGCTGGTGGAATTCGAAACGGCGCCGGAAGATATGCAGGCCTTCGCCGCACATATCGACCGCAAGATGCAGGAACAAAACATTTATTACAAAGACCTGATCGACGGAAAAATCCTGCGTCCCGCCGTGATTACGCCGGTACGCAAAGGCGGATTTGCGGCTTATATGGCCTCCGAGGGAAAACTGGGCGGTCAAAACAAGGTGCCGCGTCTCAAAAACGACCGCTCCCTGGCCGAAAAACTTTACCGCTTGGATTTAATCGAATCGCCAAAACCCGATTGATATGCTTATCTACAACATCACCTTTAATGTGGACGACCGTATGCGCCGACAATGGTTGGATTACGTGCGCGAGGAATGGATTCCGGCGGTTTTGGCCACGGGTTTGTTGCATTCGCCGCGCCTGATGCAATTGATGAAAGCCGAACCGCAGGGTACTTCCTACGCCTTGCAATGGTCGGCGGATGATATGCGCCAATTGAAAAAATTCCTGAACGAGCATTGGCCGGCCTATGAACGGGATTTTCGCGAACGTTTCGGCGAGGCTTTGGTGTATTTTCCCACGACTTTGAAAGAAATCGAATAGGGCGGAGGCAATCTCCGATGAATTTTTGTGTGTGTAGCTTTTGTATCAAAAGGCATTTTTTTATGTGAATAAATGCTTATATTTGATGAGTAGTTATAAAATTAATTACCATTGAAACCACTTGCCAACCATAAAAGTTATAGCTATGAAAAAATCATTATTTATTTTTTGGCTTACCGCCTGCTACATTGTTTCCAATGCACAGCAAATTGATTTCGAATTCGCCTATGAAGGATTACAACCCAACATAGGTATTATCAACAGTTCTCAGACCATTGCCGATGTGGATGGCGATGGCGACCCGGATATTTTGGTAACCGGTACCATGCGGAATGATAGAAATGTGGAATTAATCATATCCAAATTTTTCATAAATAAAGGCCGGAATCTGTTTGTAAGCGAAAAAAAAGGTAATGTAAAGGGGGTAACGGACGGAGAAGCGGCTTTTGCGGATGTGGACGGGGATGGTGATGCCGATTTATTGATTACGGGCCGTTATAAGGAAAATAACAATTGGCAGTATTCGGCCAAACTCTACATTAACGACGGTACGGGTTATTTTACCGAGATGAATAACACTCCCTTTACCGGCGTGGCTTTCAGTGACGTGGCCTTTGCCGATGTGGATGGTGATAATGATTTGGACGTGATGATAGCAGGGCAATATCCGGACGGTACGGATTGGACATATACCACCCGGCTTTACCTCAATAACGGTAACGGAAGTTTTACACCGGCTGCGGGGAATTCTTTTACCGGGATAAGTAACGGTGATGTGGCTTTTGCCGATGTGGACGGTGACGGAGATATGGATGTAATGATTTCGGGTTATTACAACGACGGTTCCTCCCATTATGTCACTTTACTTTATACCAACGACGGTCAGGGTCATTTTACTTTGGTTTCCAATACGCCTTTCAGGGGTGTAAGCCGTAGTGCAATAGGTTTTTCGGACGTGAATGGAGACGGAGCCTTGGATGTGATGATAACCGGAAGTTATTATGCCAACCAACAACGTGTCTATTCGGCGAAACTTTATGTTAATGACGGCCAAGGCGGTTTTACGGAAATGCCTTCCACGCCTTTTCAAGGGGTCGAGTACGGTGATTTGGATTTTGCCGATATCGATGGCGACGGAGATGAAGATGTGATGATCATAGGGCGCTATGAAGATGCCTCTACCGGAATTCATTATATTGCTAAACTTTATGTTAAAAACCGTTATGGAAATTTTGAGGAAGTCTCTTCCACACCCTTTCAAGGAATAGACCACGGTGATATTACTTTTTTCGATACGGATGGAGATGGCGACCGGGATCTTTTTATGACGGGTTATTATAATAATGGAACCGACCGCTATTTTTCCGGATTTTATCTCAATGACGGAAACGGTCATTTCGAAGCGGCAAACGTCAATCCGTTTAAGGGATCATTAGATCCGGACATGGCCATTGGAGATTTGAATGGTGACGGCTTCAATGATTTTTGTGTGGTTGCACAGTATGCGCTTTATATCTATTTAAATGACACTACGGGTGATTTTAACCTAATCCCTAATGTGTATTTTGCTTCCTTGCATCCTACAAGTGTGGCCATTGCCGACACGGATGGCGACGGAGATAACGATTTATTGGTTGCAGGATCCACCCATACCTATCTGTTTGAAAACGATGGAAATGCCGGTTTTACCCAAGTACAAAATACGCCTTTTACAGATGTAAACGAAAGCGATGCGGCTTTTGCCGATGTGGATGGTGACGGCGATCCGGATTTAGTCTTGTCAGGGATTTCTTCCCAAGCAGATAAGGTAACCTATCTTTATAAAAATCTCGGCTCCAACCGGTTTGTGTTGGTTACGGAACCATTTAGGGGGATGAGTGAAACCGATATTAATTTTTCGGATGTGGATGGCGACGGTGATTTGGATTTGTTGATTGCAGGCGAATATTACGTGGATATCAATATGTGGCATGGGGCTTTTTTATATATCAATGATGGAACGGGGAGTTTTACGGAAATGCAGGGCACTCCTTTTCGTAATGATATTGCCTTTACGGCAGCATTTGGAGATGTGGAAGGCGACGGCGATATGGATTTGCTGCTTAGCACAATGGACTCGACGACTCTCAGAGCCGAACCAAAACTTTATCTAAACGATGGCACCGGGCATTTTAGCATCCATTACGGCATGCCTTTCCAAGGAGGTATATCCGGGGATGTGGCCTTTGTGGATTTGGATGCGGACGGTGATCCGGATGTGGTCATAACGGGACGAGAAAATGGAAACGGTAGCCAATACAGGATGGATGTTTATCAAAATATGGGGAGTGGAAACTTTTATCCGGTGGACAGCATTCCATTTTATCTTTTGGGATTTAATAACAAACTGGCATTCGGCGATATGGATAATGACGGTGACCCCGATATGTTTGTGAGCGGAAGGGTTAAAGGTTTTGACCGGCTCGGATCTACCGTTTACTACCGGAATGTAAGTGTGACTACGGCAGTGGAGGAAAATACCTTCGAATATCCTGTAAGTATATATCCCAATCCCGCCAAGGATTATTTGATACTGAAAATGCAACATCCCGGGAATTATAACATCTTGTTGGCCGATATGAGCGGACAAGAAATATTTAGTACGCATACCAACCGTTCTGTATTCAAGATGCCTTTGCGGCATGTCAAATCCGGAATATATATTTTGCGTATTGTCGAGCAGCGATCCGGTCGTTATGTAAATGCAAGGGTTTTGATAAAATAGCTTATTAGTATTGTTGGTACCGGCTTGCGGGGTCAACAGCAAGTGAAATAACGGCGGTTTGAATGCACAGTCTTATAGCCGGGATTGCCGGATATACCCGTAATACCGGAACGGAAGAGTTTTGCGAAAAATATTCGGTATGAGGCCGTTTTTTGCCGTAAATTTGCAAGCGTATTCCAATGAAAAAATTCCGCGTCATATCACCCTTCCAACCCACCGGCGACCAACCCGAAGCCATCCGCCAACTGGCCGACGGCATCCGCCAAGGATTGGAATATCAAACTCTCATGGGCGTAACCGGTTCCGGCAAAACCTTTACCATGGCCAAGGTCATCGAGGCGGTGCAAAAACCTACCCTCGTATTGGCGCATAACAAAACCCTGGCGGCGCAACTGTTTCAGGAATTTAAAAATTTTTTTCCCGAAAACGCCGTTGAATATTTCGTGTCCTACTACGATTATTACCAACCCGAAGCCTACCTGCCGGTGACGGATACCTATATCGAAAAGGATTTGTCCATCAACGAAGAAATCGAGCGTTACCGCCTCAGCACCACTTCCACCCTGCTTTCGGGCCGCCGCGACGTGATTGTGGTGGCCTCCGTGTCGTGTATTTACGGCATCGGCAATCCCATCGAGTTTAAGAAAAACACCCTGCACGTAACGCCTAAAATTTCGCGCAGCCAGTTGCTCAACGGTCTGGTGCAAGCCTTGTACTTCCGCTCCGAAACACCCAAGGCGGGTACCTTCCTGGTACGCGGCGACCAAATTACCGTCTATACGCCTTATGCCAACCAATATTACGTGTTCGATTTCTGGGGCAACGATTTGGAAAAAATGGAAATCCGCGATGTGGAAACACGGCAACTCCTGGACACACCCGCCGAATTGGATATTTACCCGGCCAATGTGTTTGCCACCTCGCGCAGCCGCATCGAGGAAGCCATCGTGGAAATTCGCCGCGACCTGGAAAAACAGGTGGATTATTTCAATCGCCTGGGCAAGCACCAAGAAGCGCTTCGCATCCGCGAACGCACGGAATACGACCTGGAAATGTTGCAGGAATTGGGCTATTGTCCGGGCATCGAAAACTATTCACGCTACCTGGATGGACGCCCGCCGGGATCGCGTCCGTTTTGCCTGTTGGACTATTTTCCGGATGACTATCTCATGTTTATCGACGAGAGCCATGTGACCATTCCGCAGGTGCGAGCCATGTACGGCGGCGACCGCTCGCGCAAGCTCAACCTGGTGGAATACGGCTTTCGCCTGCCGGCGGCTTTGGACAACCGGCCGCTCACCTTCGACGAATTCGAGCAAATGCAAAACCAAACCGTGTTTGTGAGCGCCACGCCCTCGGACTACGAATTGCGCAAATCCGGAGGAGTGGTGGTGGAACAAATCGTACGGCCTACGGGCTTGCTGGATCCGGAAATCGAGGTGCGGCCTTCGCTCAATCAAATCGACGACCTGCTGGAAGAAATTCGCCAACGGGTGGAACGCGACGAACGCGTCCTGGTGACCACCCTCACCAAACGCATGGCCGAATCCCTGACCAAATTCCTGGACAAAATCAACATCCGGGCGCGCTATATCCACTCGGATGTGGACACCCTGGAACGTGTGGAAATCATGAACGACCTGCGCCGCGGCCTGTTCGACGTGCTGGTGGGGGTGAACCTGCTTCGCGAAGGTTTGGACCTGCCGGAAGTGTCGTTGGTGGCCATCCTGGATGCTGACCAGGAAGGTTTTCTCCGTTCCCATAAATCCCTTATCCAGACCATCGGCCGGGCCGCCAGGCATGTGAACGGCAAAGCCATCCTCTATGCCGACCGCATCACCCGTAGCATGCAACAAACCATCGACGAAACCAATCGCCGGCGCCTCAAACAAATGAATTACAACAAGGAACACGGCATCACGCCACGCGCCATTCGCAAAGAAATAGGAACGGCCTTCGGTGAAAAAACGGCCACGGAAACCAAGAAGCCCTATGTGCCGGAAACCCAAGAAATACCGCGCTCACGGGAAGAACTTCAAAAACTCATCCGCGAATACACCGCCAAAATGACCGAGGCGGCCAAGGCCTTCGATTTTATGAAAGCCGCCGGCTACCGCGACCAAATCGACAGTTTGAAGAAACGCTTGGAGGAGTTGGGGTGAGGATGGTTGTTGAACCGTTGAATTGTTAAATCGGTTTGACTGATGACCGGTGCACATTCGGGAAACGTGGCACGGTAAACGGGAAACGTGGTATTTCTGTTAAATCGTGCAATCGTTAAATCGTTAAATCGAGAGGGGCTGATTAGCAAAGCAGAGCGAATTGAAGTCCCATTAGGGACGCAGTGTTGGTAGCAATAAAGAAACACAATATTCCGCTAAGTCCCGTTAGGGACGCAGTGTTGGTAGCCGGGTTGATAACGCCGGGTATATGGATCAAAACAAAGGGAGGGTTTTGGCGGGATTTTTGGTAAAAATCATGCCAAAACCCGTATATTTTTATTCCATATGGGGGAACTCGTGCGGCAGCGGAATCCTA
>JAADEB010000050.1 GCA_013153655.1 Chlorobiota bacterium | reverse complement strand
GCAACGAAGTGAACGCATACATTCCCGGCGAAGGACACAACTTGCAGGAGCACTCGATAGTATTGGTGAGAGGCGGAAGGGTAAAAGACCTTCCCGGCGTACGTTACCACATCATCCGTGGTGCGTTGGATACCGCCGGCGTGGAAGGACGCAAACAACGACGTTCCAAGTACGGAACCAAACGCCCTAAGAAGTAATTGATTAAAACATTGACACGATGAGAAAAGGAAAACCCAAGAAAAGAATTCTCGCACCCGATCCCAAGTTCAACGATCCGCTGGTAACGCGTTTCGTGAACAACCTGATGTGGGAGGGTAAGAAATCCCTGGCATTCCGGTTGTTCTACGATGCCTTGGATATAGTGGAGCAGAAAAAACAGGACGAAGAAAAAAGCGCTTTGGAAGTGTGGAAAACGGCATTGGAAAACGTGATGCCCCACGTGGAAGTACGCAGCCGCCGTATCGGTGGTGCCACCTTCCAAATTCCCATGCCCATTCGTCCGGACCGCAAGATATCGTTGGCCATGAAATGGCTGATCAAATATGCGCGCGCCCGTAACGAAAAAACTTTCCCGCAAAAGCTGGCCGGCGAAATTCTGGCCGCTTACAAGGAAGAAGGCGCTGCCGTGAAGAAAAAAATGGATACGCACCGAATGGCCGAGGCCAACAAAGCATTTTCACATTTCCGTTTCTAAAAACAACAGGATAAATGGTAAAGGACTTAACGAAAGTAAGAAATATCGGTATTGCCGCACACATCGATGCGGGAAAAACCACCACCACGGAGCGGATTCTCTACTACACGGGTATTTCGCACAAAATCGGCGAAGTACACGAAGGAGCCGCCACCATGGACTGGATGGAACAGGAGAAAGAACGCGGTATTACCATCACCTCCGCCGCCACGCGTTGCGAATGGCCCTACCGCGGTGAGAAATACCAAATCAACATCATCGACACGCCCGGTCACGTGGACTTTACCGTGGAAGTGGAGCGGTCGCTCAGGGTGTTGGACGGTATGGTGGCTTTGTTTAGCGCCGTGGACGGTGTGGAGCCCCAATCCGAAACCGTATGGCGACAAGCCGACAAGTATAAGGTGCCTCGAATAGGATTCGTCAACAAGATGGACCGTCAAGGCGCCGATTTTTTTAATGTGGTTCGCCAAGTAAAGGAAATGCTCGGCGGTAATGCGGTTCCGCTGCAAGTGCCCATCGGCGACGAAGCCGATTTCAAAGGCGTGGTGGACCTGATTACCAAAGAAGCCATCATCTGGAACGAGGAAGACAAAGGGATGACCTACGAAGTGGTGCCCATTCCCGAAGATTTGGTGGACACGGTGGAAGAATACCGCGCCAAGCTCATCGAAGCCGTGGCGGAATATGACGAAAACCTGATGGAAAAATTCTTCGAAGACGAAGATTCCATCACCGAAGACGAAATCATCGCCGCCTTGCGTGCGGCCACCATCGACATGTCGATTATTCCCATGTTGGCCGGTTCGGCCTTCAAGAATAAGGGAGTTCAGGCATTGTTGGACGCCGTTGTGCGTTTTCTGCCTTCGCCCGTGGATATCGAAGCCATCGAAGGTACCGACCCGCGTACGGGTGAAACGGTGTACCGCAAGCCCAGCTACGACGATCCCTTTACGGCCCTGGCTTTCAAAATTGCCACGGATCCTTATGTGGGACGTTTGGCTTATTTCCGCGTATATTCCGGTATATTGAACGCCGGTTCCACGGTGCTCAACACGCGCTCGGGTAAGAAAGAGCGTATTTCGCGTATCTACCAAATGCACGCCAACAAGCAAAATCCCATCGACAAAATCGGTGCCGGAGATATCGGTGCCGGCGTGGGATTCAAGGATATCAAAACCGGTGATACGCTTTGCGACGAAAAGCATCCCATTATTTTGGAATCCATGGACTTCCCGGATCCGGTGATCGGTATTGCCGTGGAGCCCAAGACCAAAGCCGATATGGACAAATTGGGTATGGCCCTGTCCAAATTGGCCGAAGAAGACCCTACCTTCCAAGTAAAAACCGACGAAAGCACCGGACAGACCATTATTTCCGGTATGGGTGAATTGCACTTGGAAATCATTGTTGATCGTTTGAAACGGGAATTCAAGGTTGACGTGAACGTAGGCCAACCGCGTGTGGAATATAAGGAAGCTTTGACCACGCCCGTGGATCACCGCGAGGTGTACAAGAAACAAACGGGTGGTCGTGGTAAGTTTGCCGACATTATCTTCACTCTGGAACCCGCGGAGGAAGGTAAAAGCGGATTGGAATTCGTCAACGAAATCAAGGGAGGAAACATTCCTCGCGAATACATACCTTCGGTTCAGAAGGGATTCGAGGAAGCCATGAAATCCGGTCCTTTGGCCGGTTTCGAGGTGGAAAGCATGAAGGTAACCTTGAAGGACGGTTCGTTCCACCCTGTGGATTCGGATTCGCTTTCCTTCGAATTGGCCGCCAAGCTCGGTTTCAAGGAAGCCGCCCGCAAGGCCAATCCCATATTGCTCGAACCCATTATGAAGCTGGAAGTGGTGACACCCGAAGAAAACATGGGTGATATTATCGGTGACCTGAACCGTCGTCGCGGCCAAGTGCTGAGCATGGACGACCGTTCGGGAGCCAAAGTGATCAAGGCCCACGTGCCTTTGTCGGAAATGTTCGGATACGTGACGGTGTTGCGTACTTTGTCCTCGGGACGTGCTACGTCGTCGATGGAATTCTCGCACTATGCACCGGCACCGGACAATGTGGCCGAAGAAGTAATTAAGAAAGAAAACGAATAAAATTTAAGACATGGCGCAAAAGATTCGTATCAAACTGAAATCGTACGATCACAATTTGGTGGACAAATCCGCCCAAAAAATTGTGAAAATCGTAAAAGATTCCGGAGCCGTAGTGAACGGACCCATTCCGTTGCCTACGAAAAAACGGATTTTTACGGTTTTGCGTTCGCCGCACGTAAACAAAAAATCGCGTGAGCAATTCGAACTCAATACGCACAAACGTTTGTTGGACATTTACAGTTCCACACCCAAAACGGTGGATGCGTTGATGAAATTGGAATTGCCCAGCGGAGTGGATGTTGAAATTAAAATCTAATCAATAAAGTTATGCCAGGATTAATTGGGAGAAAAATCGGGATGACCAGCATCTTTGACGAAAACGGGAAGAACATTCCCGTGACCGTCATCGAGGTCGGTCCCAACTATGTTACCCAAGTCAGAACCAAGGACAAGGATGGGTATGAAGCCGTGCAACTTGGTTTCGATGACAAAAAACAAAAGCGTACCACCAAGCCTTTGAAAGGACATTTCGATAAGGCCGGTGTTACGCCCAAGAAGAAGTTAGTCGAATTCCAAGGTTTTGAAAAAGAGTATCAACCGGGTGACGAAATCCGCGTTGAAGACGTATTTACCGAAGGAGAATTTGTGGACGTATCGGGAATTTCCAAAGGAAAGGGATTCCAAGGCGTGGTAAAACGCCACGGTTTCGGCGGTGTGGGTCAAGCCACCCACGGCCAGCACAACCGTTTGCGTGCGCCCGGTTCCATCGGCGCTTCGGCCGACCCTTCGCGTGTGTTTAAGGGAATGCGTATGGCCGGTCGCATGGGTAACGAACGCGTAACCGTTCAGAACCTGAAAGTGATGAAGGTGATTCCCGAAAAGAATTTGCTGATCGTAAAAGGAAGTGTTCCCGGACACAAGAAATCGTACTTAATAATCAAGAAGTAATGAAACTGAAAGTATATAGCATTACAGGAGAAGATACGGGACGTACCATCGAATTGTCCGACGACATTTTCGGTATCGAGCCCAACGAGCATGCCATCTACTTGGACGTGAAACAATACTTGGCCAACCAACGTCAAGGTACCCACAAAGCCAAGGAACGTGGCGAAGTGGCCGGTAGCACCAAGAAGATCAAGCGCCAAAAAGGAACGGGTACGGCCCGTGCCGGCTCCATCAAAAACCCTTTGTTCCGCGGCGGTGGACGTGTGTTCGGACCGCGCCCGCGCAACTACGGGTTCAAACTGAATAAGAAACTCAAACGCCTGGCTCGTAAGTCGGCGTTGAGCGCCATGATGAAAGAGGGAAAAATCAAGGTCGTGGAAGACTTTGATATGGAAGCCCCCAAAACCAAAGAATTTATCAAAATTCTGAAAAATTTGGAGGCCGCCGATGCTAAGTCCCTGATTGTGTTGGATGAATTAAAAAATAACGTATATTTGTCATCGCGCAATTTGCCGACGGTTAAGATTGTAAGAGGCTCGGATTTAAATACTTATGTTATCCTGAATACGGAAAACATCATCCTTTCCGAACCCGCCGTTGCGCAAATCGAAGCGATTCTTAAAAAATAATTAGGAAATGGGAATCATCAAAAGTCCTGTATTAACGGAAAAAATGGTCAATCAGACCGATAAATACAACCGCTACGGTTTTATCGTGGATTTGCATGCCAACAAATTGCAAATCAAAAAAGCCGTGGAGGATTTGTACGGCGTTAAAGTCGTTTCGGTTCGGACCATGATATATCCTGCCAAAACCAAGGTGAAATACACCAAACGCGGTTTGCAGGAGAGTAAACAAGGAGCTTACAAAAAAGCTATCGTACAATTGGAAGAAGGACAAAGTATCGATTTTTATAATGCATAAGTAAAATGGGAGTTAGAAAATTAAAACCTACCACGCCCGGTCAGCGGTTCCGCATCGTCAACGATTTTTCGGCTTTAACCACCGATAAGCCCGAAAAATCCCTGTTGGCGCCCAAGAAAAGCAGCGGCGGCCGCAACAACAAAGGCCGTATGACCATGCGCTACCGTGGCGGTGGACATAAACGCCGGTACCGTATTATCGATTTCAAACGCAATAAATTCGACATTCCGGCTACGGTCAAAACCATCGAATACGATCCCAACCGTTCGGCTTTCATCGCCCTGGTGGTTTATGCCGACGGTGAGAAACGTTATATTATCGCCCCTTCCGAAATCAAAGTAGGCGACACCATTATCAGCGGTGAGAAGGTGCCCGCCGAAGTGGGTAATGCCATGCCCATGAAAAACATTCCTTTGGGTACCATTATCCACAACATCGAAATGAAACCCGGAAAAGGAGGCGCCATCGCCCGCAGTGCCGGAACCTTTGCCCAATTAATGGCCAAGGAAGGCAAGTATGTGGTGATTAAATTGCCTTCGGGTGAAACCCGCCTGGTGTTGGCCTCGGGTATGGCCACCATCGGCGTGGTATCCAACAGCGACCACCAATTGGAACAATCCGGTAAAGCCGGCCGTTCGCGTTGGTTGGGACGTCGTCCCCGTACGCGCGGTGTGGCCATGAACCCGGTGGATCACCCCATGGGTGGTGGTGAAGGACGTGCGTCCGGCGGTCATCCCCGTTCGCGTAAAGGTATCCCCGCCAAAGGTTACAAAACGCGGGATAAGAAGAAATACAGCAACAAATACATTCTGGAACGTAGAAAGAAATAAGCTATGGCGAGATCATTAAAAAAAGGACCGTACGTTCATTATAAATTGGAACGCAAAATCCGCAAAAACATCGAATCGGGACGTAAGGACGTTATCAAGACCTGGTCGCGCGCATCGATGATTACGCCGGATTTTATCGGACAAACCATCGCCGTGTACAACGGACGGCAATTCATTCCCGTCTATATCACGGAGAACATGGTGGAACATAAATTGGGAGAATTTGCGCCCACGCGTACTTTCCGCGGACATGCAGGTGCCAAAAACAAAGGTAAAAAACGATAATTATGGGACGACGAAAACGAGAAATGGCTCAACGCCTCAAAGAAGAAAAACGGTCGAAGGTGACGGCATCGTTGCGCAACCACCGTATATCGGCCCGTAAGACCCGTTTGGTAGCCGACCTTGTTCGCGGCAAAGAAGTGAACAAAGCATTGGCCATCTTGAAATTTACGCCCAACGCCAGTGCGGCTTATATCGAAAAATTGTTGGTGAGCGCCATCAACAATTGGGAACAAAAGAATCCGGACAAAGCCCTGGACGATGTAACCCTCTACATCAAATCCATCCAAGTGGGTGAAGCCGGAATGCTCAAAAGGATCCAACCCGCGCCGCAAGGCCGTGCACACCGTATCCGTAAGCGTATGAGCCATATTACATTGGAATTGGGAGAAAAAATTAATAATTAGTTGTATGGGACAAAAGACTAATCCGATAGGAAACCGTTTGGGAATCATCAAAGGTTGGGATTCCATGTGGTTCGGAGGTAAAGATTATGCCGACAAAATTGCCGAAGACTATAAAATCCGCGAATTCATCAAAAACGAAATCCGGAAAATAGCCAAGAGCAACATCATTTCGCATATCTATATCGACCGTACCCTGAAAGTGATTACGGTGACCATTACCACGGCCCGTCCCGGTATTATCATCGGCAAAGGCGGTCAGGAAGTGGACGAATTGAAAAAGAAATTGCAAAAACTGACGGGTAAGGACGTGCAAATCAACATTTACGAAATTCGACGTCCGGAATTGGATGCCACTTTGGTGGCCCAAAACATTGCCCGCCAGATCGAAAACCGTATTTCGTACCGCCGCGCCATCAAGCAAGCCATTGCTTCCACCATGCGCATGAAGGCCGAAGGTATCAAGGTGCAAATCGCCGGCCGTTTGAACGGCGCCGAAATGGCCCGTACGGAAACCTACATGGACGGCCGCGTGCCGCTTTCCACCTTCCGTGCCGACATCGATTATGCATTGGAAGAAGCGCATACCACCTACGGCCGTATCGGCGTGAAGGTGTGGATCATGAAAGGCGAAGTGTACGGCAAGCGCGATTTGAATCCGCTTATCGGCTTCACCAAGTCGGAGAAAAAACGTTCGAGAAGATCACGCAGACGCTAAAAACCAGGAATTATGTTACAGCCGAAAAAATATAAATACCGCAAGCAGCAAAAAGGACGGATGAAAGGAAATTCCCAACGCGGCCACCGTTTGGCCTTCGGGATGTACGGCATCAAGTCCTTGGACAGCGCTTGGATCACGTCGCGCCAGATAGAAGCGGCCCGTGTGGCGGCCACGCGTTATATGAAACGTGAAGGCCAATTGTGGATCAAAATTTTCCCGGACAAACCCATCACCAAAAAACCTTTGGAAGTACGTATGGGTAAGGGTAAAGGTAACGTGGAATACTGGGCCGCCGTGGTAAAACCCGGCCGGGTATTGTTCGAAATCGACGGTGTGCCGGAAGACATCGCCCGCGAAGCACTTCGCTTGGCGGCTCAAAAATTACCGGTACGTACCAAATTTATCATGGCGCCTGAAATTGCTAAAAAATAAGAGACGATGAAAATGCAAGAAATACGACAATTGGACGACGCCGATTTGCTGGAACAAATCCGGAACTTGAAAAAGAAATACGAGCAATTGAAAATATTGCACAAGGTACAACCCTTGGAAAATCCTTTGGAACTGAGGGAATTGCGCCGCACTATTGCCCGGTTGCTCACGGAAAAAAACGCAAGAGGTCTTAAATAGCGAAAAGCATGGAACAAGTAAAACGAAATCTGAGAAAAGAACGTGTGGGGATCGTAACGTCCGACAAAATGGACAAATCCGTAGTGGTTACCGAAACCAAACGGGTAAAGCATCCCAAATACCATAAATTCGTGCTTCGTACGAAGAAATACATGGCACACGACGAGAAAAACGAGGCCAAAGTCGGCGACAAAGTGCGCATCATGGAGACGCGGCCTTTGAGCAAAAAGAAACGTTGGAGAATTGTAGAAATAATCGAAAGAGCTAAGTAAGATGATACAACAAGAGACACGAGTAAAAGTAGCCGACAACACCGGTGCCAAGGAAGCTTTGGTGATTCGTGTGTTGGGAGGTACGCGCAAGCGCTACGCTTCCATCGGCGACAAAGTGGTGGTGACGGTGAAACAAGCCACGCCCAACGGCCAAATCAAAAAAGGTCAAATCTCCACCGGCGTGGTGGTACGTACCAAAAAAGAAGTGCGTCGCAAAGACGGATCCTACATCCGTTTCGACGACAACGCCGTGGTGTTGTTGAACGCGCAAGGCGAAATGCGCGGAACCCGTGTATTCGGTCCCGTTGCCCGCGAGTTGCGTGAAAAACAGTTTACCAAAATCATTTCCTTGGCTCCCGAAGTATTGTAAAAAAACAAATGACGATGAAAAAATTCAAAATAAAAACGGGTGATACGGTCCAAGTGATGTCGGGTAAAGACCGGGGAAAGAAAGGTAAAGTGTTGAAGATTATCCGCAGCAAGGACCGCGTGATCGTGGAAGGAGTGAACATCATCACCAAGCGTGTGAAGCCGACGGCCGAAAATCCCGAAGGCGGTTTGGTGGAAAAAGAAGCTCCGGTACATATTTCCAACGTGATGTTGGTGGATCCCAAGTCCGGAGAACCTACGCGCGTGGGTTACCGGTTCGACGAGAACGGAAACAAGAAGCGATATTCCAAAAAAACAGGAGAAGAATTTTAAGCCATGAATTACGAACCGAGATTGAAAAAAGAATACCGGGAACGCATCATCGACGAGTTGATGAACGAGTTCGGCTATAAGAACAAGATGCAAGTGCCCCGGTTGAAAAAAATAGTCATCAGCCGCGGAGTGGGTAAAGCCACCCAAGACAAGAAATTGGTGGATCATGCCGTAGAAGAACTGACGGCCATCGCCGGTCAGAAAGCCGTGCCCACCATCGCCAAGCGCGACGTGGCCGCCTTCAAACTTCGCCGCGGGATGCCCATCGGTGCCAAGGTAACCTTGCGCCGCGACCGTATGTACGAATTCCTGGATCGCCTCATCACCGTGGCCCTGCCCCGTGTGCGCGACTTCCAAGGTATCAAACGCGACGGATTCGACGGACGCGGAAATTACAACTTGGGAATCAACGAACAAATCATTTTCCCGGAAATCGATTTCGATAAAATCCACAGTATCGCCGGTATGGACATCACCTTCGTTACTTCGGCCGATACGGATAAGGAAGCATTAGCTTTGTTGGAAAAATTAGGTTTACCATTTAAAAAGAAATAAGAGAATATGGCCAAAGAATCCATGAAAGCACGTGAACGCAAGCGTGCGAAACTGATAGCAAAATATGCCGAAAAGCGTCGTGCCTTGAAAGAAGCCGGCGATTGGGAAGGCCTGCAAAAGCTTCCCAAAAATTCATCGCCCATACGGTACCACAACCGTTGCAGCATCACGGGACGACCGCGCGGATACATCCGCCTGTTCGGTATATCCAGGGTAACCTTCCGCGAAATGGCCAACCAAGGCCTGATTCCGGGAGTAAAGAAAGCAAGTTGGTAAAAAATTAAGATTATGCACACAGATCCTATTGCAGATTATTTAACCAGAATACGGAATGCACAAATGGCCGGACACCGGGTGGTTCGCATCCCTTCGTCCAAAATCAAAGAGGCCATTACCGACATTTTGTATGATCAGGGTTATATCCTGAAATACAAAGTGGAGGAAGACGAAAAAGGTCACAAAGTGATTAAAATCGCTTTGAAATACGATGAAAACGGTGAGCCGGTCATCAAAGGATTGAAGCGGGTGAGTACGCCCGGTTTGCGCAAATACGCCCCGGTGGACAAATTGCCCAAAGTGATGAACGGTTTGGGTATTGCCATTATTTCCACCTCCAAGGGGATTATGACGGACAAGAAAGCACGCCGCGAAAACGTAGGCGGCGAAGTAATAGCTTACGTTTATTAATAAAAGGAAGAAACTATGTCACGAATAGGATTTAAACCCATCGAGATTCCGGCCAACGTGGAAATCAAACGCGACGGCGATATGCTTATCGTCAAAGGCCCTTTGGGTGAATTGAAACAAAAGATTGTGGACGTGGACTTGGAAATCGAAGGGAATACGTTGAAAGTAAAACGCCTGTCGGAATCCAAACACCATAAATCCATGCACGGTCTCTACCGTTCCCTCATCTACAATATGGTGAAAGGCGTTTCGGAAGGTTGGACCAAGGAATTGGAATTGGTGGGTGTGGGTTACCGCGCCAGCAACCAAGGCAATATTTTGGACCTTTCGTTGGGATTCAGCCACAACATTCTCTTTGAATTGCCCAAGGAAATCCAAGTGGAAACCATTTCGGAAAAAGGTAAAAACCCGATCATCAAGCTCAAATCGTTTGACAAGCAGTTGGTGGGTCAAGTGGCCGCCAAAATCCGTTCGATGCGCAAGCCCGAACCTTACAAAGGCAAAGGCGTACGCTATGTAGGCGAAGAAATCAGACGTAAAGCGGGTAAAACAGCATAAAATTTAAGGTATGGGATTAACTAAGATCGAAAAAGCAAAACGGGTCCGTAGAAGAATACGGAAGAAAATAAGCGGTACGGCCGAGCGTCCTCGTATGGTGGTATTCCGCAGCAACAAGGACATTTACGTTCAGATCGTCAACGACGACGAAGGACATACCTTGGCCGCCGCCTCTTCGCGCGACAAGGATATTGCCGCCCAAAGCGGAACCAAAAGCGAAAAAGCCGCCATGGTGGGTGAGAAAATCGCCAAAATCGCTTTGGAAAAAGGCATCGACAAGGTCGTATTCGACCGCGGAACGCATATTTATCACGGACGCATCAAGGCTTTGGCCGAAGGAGCACGTAAAGGAGGTTTAAAATTTTAGGCTATGTTAGACAAATATAAAGGAGTAAGAAGAGTAAATCCGGCATCCCTTGACCTGAAAGACCGCTTGGTGGCGGTGAATCGTGTTACGAAGGTAACCAAAGGGGGTCGTACGTTCAGTTTTTCCGCCATTGTAGTGGTAGGCGACGGTAACGGTATCGTCGGCTTCGGCGTGGGAAAATCCAAAGAAGTGCCCGACGCCATCCAAAAGGCATTGGAAAACGCCAAGAAAAATTTGGTAAAAGTACCCGTACTCAAAGGCACCGTTCCTCACGAACAATACGGTAAGTACGGAGGTGCGCGCGTACTGATCAAGCCGGCCTCGGAAGGTACCGGGGTTATCGCCGGCGGCGCCATTCGTGCCGTACTGGAATCGGCGGGTATCCACAACGTATTGACCAAATCCTTGGGTTCGTCGAACCCGCACAACGTGGTCAAAGCCACCATGGATGCCTTATTGAAAATGCGTGATCCGCTTACGGTGGCCCGTCAGCGCGGCATCAAAGTAAGCAAGGTATTTAACGGATAAAAAATTCAAGCAGATGAAGAAAGTTGTAATTACCAAAATCCGCAGCACCATCAAGCGCCCTCAATCCCAAAAACGCACCATGGAAGCCTTGGGATTGCGCAAGATCGGTCAATCGCGAGAATTCGAACTGACGCCGCAGATTCAAGGCATGATCAATAAAGTGAAACATTTGGTTAAAGTAGAAGAAAAATAAGAGGATATGAGCAAATTATTATCGAATCTTAAACCGGCCGAAGGTTCCGTACATAAAGAAAAACGTATCGGACGCGGCGAAGGCTCGAAAAAAGGAGGCACTTCCGGACGCGGACACAAAGGCGCCAAATCGCGCTCGGGTTATTCGCGTACCACCGGCTTCGAAGGAGGCCAAATGCCCCTGTATCGCCGTGTGCCCAAATTCGGTTTTACCAATGTCAACCGCAAGGAATACGTACCCTTGAACCTCGCCACCGTTCAGGAATGGGTGGACAAAGGTATCGTGAAGGACACCTTGGATTGGGACATGTTATATGAAATGAAATTTATCAAGAAAACCGAAATGGTAAAACTCTTGGGTAAAGGCGAACTGAAAGCCCCCGTAACCATTCGCGTCAACAAAGCGTCCAAAAAGGCCGTGGAAGCCGTGGAAAAGGCAGGAGGAAAAGTGGAATTAATTTAAAACCTAACCGATGAACAAGCTCTGGGAAACCTTAAAATCGATTTGGCAAATCAAGGAATTGCGTCAGAAAATCATCTTCACTTTGGGATTGATAATCGTTTACCGTTTCGGTGCACAAGTTACCTTGCCCGGTATCGATCCCACGCAATTGGAAAACCTGACCAAACAAGCCACGGGAAATCCGCTGTTGGATTTGCTGAATCAATTTACGGGTGGTGCCTTTTCGCAAGCATCGGTTATGGCTTTGGGGGTAATGCCCTACATTTCGGCATCCATCGTGGTGCAACTTATGGGTATTGCCGTTCCTTATATTCAGAAATTACAGAAGCAAGGCGAAAGCGGACGTAAGAAAATCACGCAAATCACCCGCTACCTGACCATCGCCATCACTTTGATTCAGGGACCGGGATATTTGTACAATTTGCATAACATTTTGCCGCGTTCGGCTTTCCTGTTGCCCGATAGTTTGTTTATTCCCGCATCGATCATCATTCTGTCCACGGGTACCATTTTTGCCATGTGGCTGGGTGAGAAAATCACGGATAAAGGTATCGGCAACGGTATTTCGCTTTTGATTATGATCGGTATTTTGGCCCGTATGCCGCAGGCCTTTTTGCAGGAATTGACCAACCGTGTGGAACAACAAACCGGCGGATTGATGCTGATGTTATTCGAAGTGATTGTTTGGCTCGGCGTTATCGCTTTGACCGTTTACCTGGTGAAAGCCTACCGTCCGGTTCCGGTGCAATATGCCCGTAGGACCACCGGCGGCGGATTCGAGAAAAACATTTTCGGTTCGCGCCAATACATTCCTTTGAAATTGAATGCGGCCGGCGTGATGCCTATCATCTTCGCCCAAGCCATTATGTTTATTCCGGGTATGATTGTTTCTTTCTCGGATTCGGAATGGGCCAAAGCCATTCAAGCCACCTTGGGTAATATGTTCAGCCCTTGGTACAACGTGATTTTCGGCATCATGGTTATTCTGTTTACGTATTTTTATACGGCCATTACGGTTCAGACCAACCAAATTGCCGAGGACCTGAAACGTAACGGAGGTTTTATTCCCGGCATCAAACCGGGTACGCAAACCGCCGAGTATTTGGATGATATTTTGTCCAAGATCACCTTGCCGGGTTCCATCTTTTTGGCATTGATTGCCATTTTGCCCATCTTTGTATATTATATTTTCCGTATGCAGGTAAGTTGGGCCATGTTCTACGGTGGTACGTCCTTGCTGATTATGGTAGGGGTGGCCATCGACACCATTCAGCAGGTAGAAGCCTACTTGCTTAACAGGCAATATGACCAATTGATGAAATCGGGTAGAAGAAGAAGATTTTAATCCAAGACACGAAGCATTATGGCCAAACAAAAAGCAATAAAAGTTGACGGCAAAATCATCGAAGCCTTATCCAATGCCATGTTTCGTGTGCAATTGGAGAACGGACACATCGTCACGGCGCACATTTCGGGAAAGATGCGGATGCATTACATCCGTTTGTTGCCCGGCGACCGGGTGGCGGTGGAATTGAGTCCTTATGATTTGACCAAAGGAAGAATCACTTATCGATATTAATTCGTAAACCAAGAAAAAATGAAAGTAAGAGCATCCGTAAAAAAACGCAGTCCGGAAGACAAAATCGTACGACGCAAAGGTCGTATCTATGTAATCAATAAAAAGAATCCTAAACACAAACAAAGACAAGGATAATTATGGCACGTATAGCAGGAGTCGATTTACCTAAAAACAAAAGGGGTGTGATAGCCCTTACCTACATTTACGGTGTAGGTCGCAGCCGGGCCAAAGAAATTTTGGATAAAGCCGGCGTTGACGAAGATAAGAAAGTTAAAGACTGGGATGATCACGACATCGCAGCCATCCGTAAGGCCATCGCCGATTACAAAATCGAAGGTGCCTTGCGTTCCGAAGTACAAATGAACATCAAGCGGTTGATGGATATCGGCAGTTATCGCGGTATTCGCCACCGTTTGGGATTGCCCCTGAGGGGTCAAAAGACCAAAAACAATTCGCGTACGCGCAAAGGTAAGCGTAAGACCGTTGCCAACAAGAAAAAAGCAACCAAGTAATCATTAGATAAATTATAGGAGAATTATGGCAAAATCGAGTGCAAAGAAACGTAAAGTAAAAGTGGAACCGGTGGGTCAAGCCCATATCCAGGCCACTTTTAATAACGTTATCATATCGTTGACCAATAACAAAGGGGAAGTGATATCCTGGTCGTCGGCCGGGAAGATGGGATTCAAGGGTTCGAAGAAGAACACGCCTTATGCGGCCCAAGTGGCGGCCGAAGATGCAGCCAAGACGGCATATGAAGCCGGTTTGCGCCGGGTACGCGTGTTTGTGAAAGGCCCCGGAAACGGCCGCGAGTCGGCCATACGTACCATTCACAACAATGGTATCGAAGTAATTGAAATCGTGGACGTAACACCCATTCCGCACAACGGATGCCGTCCGCCCAAACGACGAAGAGTATAATCATAACCATTAAGCAGAGGAAATATGGCAAGATATAGAGGACCTAAAACCAAAATTTCGCGACGTTTCGGCGAGCCGCTTTTCGGCCCCGACAAATATTTCGAGCGGCGTAAATATCCGCCCGGACAACACGGTTTGATGCGTAAGCGCCGCAAGCGTTCGCAATATGCCATCCAATTGGATGAAAAAATGAAGGCCAAATTTATTTACGGCATTCTCGAAAAACAATTTAAGAACCTGTTCAACGAAGCCGCCCGTGCCGGTGGAAATACCGGTGAGGTGTTGCTTCAACTTTTGGAATCGCGCCTGGACAACGTGGTTTACCGCCTGGGTATTGCGCCTACGCGCCGTGCGGCACGCCAATTGGTTTCGCACCGCCACATTACGGTAAACGGTAAGGTGGTCAACATTCCGTCCTACACCCTTCGCCCCGGCGATACCGTAGGTGTGCGCGAAAAATCCAAATCCTTACAGGCCATTCAGGAAAGCTTGAAAAACAATGCCAACAACTACGAATGGCTTTCCTGGAATCCCGAAAAAATGGAAGGCGTTTTCGTCTCCCGCCCCGAACGCGTTCAGATTCCCGAAAACATCGAGGAACACCTGATCGTGGAATTGTACTCCAAGTAATCATTAAATTAAACATTCGACAATGGCTGAATTAATTAAAGATTTTCAAAGACCGGATAAAGTTACCCAACTCGATGCCCAAGGCAACAAAGGCACTTTCGAATTCAAACCCTTGGAGCCCGGCTTTGGTTTGACCATAGGCAACGCCCTGCGGCGTGTATTGCTGTCATCGCTGGAAGGTTATGCCATCACGTCTTTGCGCATCATGGGAGTGGAACACGAATTCAGCACCATTCCCGGCGTGATTGAAGACGTAACGCGCATCGTGCTCAACCTGAAACAAATCCGCTTCAAAAGCAAAGCCGAAGGAGTGGATTCGGAAAAAGTACGCATCAAATTGGAAAACCAAAAGGAAATCAAAGCCGGAGATTTGCAAAAATTCATCTCCCATTTTGAAATCCTCAACCCGGATTTGCATTTGATGACCACCGACGGCAACGTGAAACTGGACATGACCATTACCATCGAAAAGGGTAGGGGATATGTGACGGTGGAAGAAAATAAAAAGAAAGACGTGCCCCTGGGAACCATTTTTATGGACTCGATTCACACACCGGTCAAACATGTGAAATATTCGGTTGAGAATTTCCGTGTGGGACAAAAGACCGACTACGAACGACTGATTTTGGATGTGGAAACCGACGGATCCATTACGCCCCGCGAAGCCTTGACCGAATCGGCCAAAATTCTGATTCAGCATTTCATCCTCTTCTCCGACGAGAAAATCCTTTTGTCCGAAGACGACGACCAAGAGTTGGAAGATGAAGGCAACGAGGAATCCCTCTCCATGCGCAAGCTCTTGAAAACCAAAATCGACGACCTGAAACTCAATATCCGTACGCGCAATTGCCTGACCGGTGCGGATATCCATACTTTGGGCGATTTGGTACAATACAACAAAAGCGATTTGCTGAAATTGCGCAACTTCGGACAAAAATCCATGAAGGATTTGGAAAAGGTAGTGGAAGAAATGGGTTTGACTTTCGGAATGGATTTGTCTAAATACAAATTGGATTAAGGAATTTAAGAAACGAAAATTATGAGACACAGAAAGAAATTTAATCATTTGGGACGGAAGGCCGGACATCGTAAGGCGATGTTGCGCAATATGGCCAATTCGTTGATCGAGCATAAACGGATTCATACCACGCTGGCCAAGGCCAAAGCATTGCGTATGTTCCTGGAACCGTTGGTAACGCGCTCCAAGGAAGACACCATGCACAACCGACGTATGGTGTTCCGCGCCTTGAACAATAAACATTCGGTCACGGAATTGTTCCGCAATATTTCCGAAAAAGTGGCCGATCGTCCGGGAGGTTATTTGCGTATCATCAAACTCGGTAACCGCCTCGGTGACAATGCCGAAATGGCCCTCATCGAGTTTGTGGATTACAACACCACCTACACTTCCGGTAAGCCGGCCAAGAAAACACGCCGCCGACGCCGCAAATCCAAAGCACAGGATCAAGGCGTACAGGAAGCACCCCAACAAAATCAAGACGTGCAGGATCAAGCCGGTGAAGAATCCGGCGATAAGGGTAACGCCGAAGAAACAAAGGAATAATCCTTCTTCGGTCGTCCCTCGAAAATTCATGAAAAAAACTGCCTTTCAACAGGTGGTTTTTTTCTTTTATATGATATATTGTCCCCAAAAAATTTTGAACAATGGGAAAAATAGAAAAAATTCATGCCCGTCAGATTTTCGATTCGCGGGGAAATCCCACCGTGGAAGTGGAAGTATGGACCGACTTGGGCGGTTTCGGACGTGCCGCCGTGCCTTCGGGTGCATCCACCGGTAGCAAGGAAGCCTTGGAATTGCGCGACGGATTCGAGGAATTTCATGGAAAATCGGTGCTCAAAGCCGTGGAAAACGTACAGAAATTCATTGCACCGGCCCTTACCGGAGCTCATGTATATGATCAAGTACTCATCGACCAAGTGATGTTGGATCTGGACGGCACGGAAAATAAATCCAAATTGGGTGCCAATGCCATTCTGGGTGTTTCCCTGGCCGTGGCCAAAGCGGCGGCCGACGAGTTGGGATTGCATCTTTACCAATACATGGGAGGCGTGGGTGCACGCACATTGCCCGTGCCTATGATGAACATCGTTAACGGCGGTTCCCATTCCGATGCGCCCATCGCATTTCAGGAATTTATGATTGTGCCGGCCGGTGCCGAGAGTTTTTCGCATGCCATGCAAATGGCCACCGAGGTCTTCCATACGCTCAAAAAGATTTTGAAACGACGCGGCCTGACCACCTCCGTGGGCGATGAAGGAGGATTTGCGCCGGCTTTCGACGGTACCGAGGATGCCATCGAAACCATTCTGGAAGCCATCAAAGCACAAGGTTACAAGCCCGGTGAAGACTTTTTCCTGGCTTTGGACGTGGCCGCTTCGGAATTTTATAAAAACGGCGTTTACGACTACACCATTTTCGAAGGTGACAAAGGCATGAAACTTTCCCCCGGCGATCAAGTGGCTTATCTGGCCCAGTTGGTATCCAAATATCCCATTATTTCCATTGAAGACGGCATGGCCGAAGACGATTGGGAAGGCTGGAAAATGCTCACCGAACGTTTGGGTAAACAAGTTCAGTTGGTGGGCGACGACGTTTTCGTGACCAATACCAAAATCCTGGAAAAAGGTATTCGCGAAGGTATTGCCAACGCCATTTTGATCAAATTGAACCAAATAGGTACCCTTACCGAAACCATCGAAGCCATCAATATGGCCCACAAGGCCGGCTATGCCGCCATTATTTCCCACCGTTCGGGTGAGACCGAAGATACCACCATTTCGGATTTGGCCGTTGCCTTGAATACCGGCCAAATCAAAACAGGTTCCCTTTCGCGTACCGACCGGATGGCCAAATACAATCAATTGCTTCGAATCGAGGAATATTTGGATCCCATGGGTGTGTATCCAGGTCTTAAAGCCTTTAAGCATAAGATGTAAAATTCTTTGAATCATAAATTTGGAAAACCGCCCGGATTTGAGGCGGTTTTCTTTTTTTGTCTGTGGCACGTGTTTTGATTACATACGAATGAAAATTAATTTTAAAGATTTTCATTATATTTGAACAAAACCAAATAAATATTTTACTATGGATTTAATGGATTTACTTCAAGGACCCGTAGGCCAAATGGTGGCCGAAGGAGTTAGTTCGCAATTGGGCAAAGACAAATCTTTGTCGCAATCCGCGTTACAAGCCGCGATTCCCATGTTGATGGGCGCATTAAAGAAAAACGCTTCGGACCCCGACAAAGCAACGGGATTGTTCGAAGCATTGATGAACAAGCACGACGGAAGTTTGTTGGATAACGTTATGGATATTTTCGGAGGCGGATCTGTAAATGAAGAAGTGGTGGAAGACGGTGACAAAATTTTGGGTCACGTTTTCGGAGAGAAAAAAGAAGTGGCCGCCACGGCATTGGCCAAACAAACCGGATTGGACCTGGGATCGGCTATGGATATCCTCAAAATGGCCGCGCCGGTGGTAATGGGTTATTTGGGCAAACAAGCCCGCAGCACCCAAGTGCAGCAACCCACCGATTTGTCCAACATCATCGGTAATGTTTTGGGTAGCCATCAGGAAGCCGCCCAGCACGCCAGCCTCATGGAACGCCTCTTGGATCAAGACGGCGACGGCAGCATCATCGACGACCTGTTCAATATGGGACGTAAGTTTTTCGGCAAATAGGAAAAGAATTTTTCCATTTTTGACCTTTATGAAATTTCCCAACGGAATTTCCCCGGAAGTCCGTTGGGTTTTTTTATAGTCTTTTGCGGGTTTTGGTAGCGGGATGGATGGTTATAAAAAATTCAATGAATTTCAAAAATTTCATTTACATTTGATTTTTGTCATCTTTTTAATTAATAATATACTTGCGGATAATGGTGTAGGGGTTTAATTTTGTGAAAAACCTTAGCCTTATGAAAACCACTCATCTTTATCCGTTCATGGTGTTTCTTTGGATTTTTAGCGGTATTCTATATGCTCAATCCGACACCATTTTCATTCCTCCTACTACGGGTGAATGGGATAATATGCAATGCGGCCAAGTCCGGCAGGAATCCAACGGCTTGTATGTTTACGGTTCCGGTAATCGTATTGGCGCCAATATTCATTCCAAATCGTTTTTTGATCTAACGCATGATGCGCGCCTTTCCATTAGTTTGATTTTCTTGCCCTGGGATTATGCCAATTTTTATGCCGGCAGCAGTGTAGTGGCCGGGGCTGCCAATATCCGTCAGATGCAAGGCTTTAGGCACGGGGATACTTTGTATATCAGCCTGTCTTTCCATTCATCCGATTCTACGGCACATTTCCGGATTGCCAAGCATAATTATGCTTACAACGGCGGACAAGTTATCTATCAAAGGGATTATTCCGTTAGCCGGCGTTGGGATTTGTTGGCTTCCACCGATATTATCATCGGTTTTAACGATAATTACGGAGGCAACCGCTCTTTTTTTGTCCTGCGTGAGGTGATGCTGGAAAATGCACAACCCGTTGACCGTGAAGCGGAAATTCACGGCATTGTTCGACATGGATTCGAAGACGGACAAATGCCGCCGGACTGGCAGATCATCGGAAACCCGTCCCTGTGGGAAGTAACATCCGATGATGCAACGCAATCTTTTATGTCGCTTCATGCCGAAGCGCCCGTACATGAGGAAGCAAGCATCGTTTGGGACGTACAAAATGCCGTTAAGGTGGCCTTTGACATAAAATACACTTCCGAAACCCATAAATATATGCGGTTCTTGGTGGATAGCGTGGGGGTGGCCGTTTTTGACGAAGATACCTCCACCTGTTGGCGCCATTTTGAATGGCAATTCGATCCGCGAACTTCGCACCGCCTAATTTGGCGGATTTCCGGAACGCCCTATGATACCCAACCCGGCTTGCTGTGGTTGGACAATGTGGTTTTATATACCACGGATACCACCTACACGGCCATACCGGATTCTTTGTTCGAAGCGGCCTTGTCCCCCTATGACGATATTCCGCAGGATCACAGGGTACCCACATTGGCCATCGACACGGTAACCGCACTGGATGTTTCCGGAAGAGGTATTTCGGACTTGACGGGAATCGAGGATTTTTATGCACTTAGCCAATTGAATGTGGCTTCCAACCAATTGGATTCCATCGATGTTTCTCATCAATATTTTCTTCAAGATTTACGTGCTTACAATAATCAACTGAGCGCCTTGGATACGCGCAGGAATCCCAACTTGCAAAGGCTGGTGATATGGCAAAATCAAATTACTTCCCTTGATATATCCCAAAATCCCGCATTATTTTATCTATCTTGCTATAATAACCTGATTGATTCATTGAATTTACAAAATAATAATAGGCTTGTTTATTTGTTTGTGGGAAATAATAGGATCGACACGCTGGATATAAGCCGGTTGACCCGTTTATACCGGATCGGGGTTCGAAACAACCGCTTGACTTCTTTGGATTTAACCCACCAAACGGGTTTGTTTGAAGTGACGATAAGCGGCAATCCCATAAGACAAATCGATTTGTCCACCAATCCTTCCTTGCAATGGATTTATGCAAGCCGTACACAATTGCAATCACTGGATTTGAGTCACAATACCATGCTGAGAAGGATTGATTTTTCCCATAACGATTCACTATCCAATGTATTCATGTATCATGTGGACGGGAGTGCATTAATGGAATTTAACGGCCGGAATTGTCCGGATTTGACCTGTATTTTTGTGGACGAACCGGCATGGTGGGAGCAGCATTATTCCCAAGCCATAGATTCCACTTCTCATTTTGTGGCCGATCAAAACCAGTGTGATGCGGTGTTTGTGGCCGGCGCATTCATGGACGGGATAAAGATTTATCCCAATCCGGCGAAAAATTCGATATATGTGGAAGGTTTGGATGAAGGAACCTACCAATGGTATAATCCCGACGGCAAGGTGTTGGAACAAGGTATCATCGAAGGATCGCGCGTTTTGTCCACGGAAGGATTCGTTCCCGGCATCTATTTCTTGAAGCTTCAAGACCGGCAAGGCAATACCGCTACCCGGAAGGTGTTGATAGAATAACCTTTGGAATGGAACGAAAAAAAGGCCGTCTCCCATTTTTCGAGACGGCCTTTTAGGTACCCGCGGAAGGACTCGAACCCTCAACCCTCTGATCCGAAGTCAGATGCTCTATCCAGTTGAGCTACGCGGGCAAATGTAAATAATGATACAATCAATGTTTCTTCACGAAGCCTATGTATTTTTACATCTGCAAAGATATAAATACTTTATAAAGCCTACAACCCCGACTTATTGGATCCATTTACTTTTTGTAGAAAAGCAATAACCACTCCGCTTAATACAACACCTCCCAAAATACTCCCGGCAATGGTCATTCCGGAAAGGATTAGGTATGCCGAGGTGGGTATGGAAATCAGCATAATAAGAAAGGCAAAAATAAGTCCCCATTTGTTGATATATGCCTCATTCTCTATTTGCTTTTCTGTCAATCGCAAACGTTCATTTTGAAAATGATGACGAAATTCCTGTTCTTTTTGAGCACGTGTTTTTATCCACTCAATTATGTTGGGGTCAAGTTCTTTATATTTTTTTAATTCTTCGGGAGCAGGCAACAAACTATCATCGTATTCTTCATGAATTTGTAAACCTACTCTTTTGCCTTCTTGAACAGCCTTTGTCTGACGTTTCCTTTTTGTCAACTTTTTATGTTTTTATTTTTATAATCTTCAAAACTTTTTTTTAAATCGCCGAGGATATTAAATATATCCATAGATAAGTTTTGTTTATCAAGATAAAAGTTACCGGGTGTTTGAGGAAAAAGAATGTCTTTTTTTAGTGATTGTATGGCTGGATTTCGGGTTTCATATTTACCAGAAAACATGTCTAATAAAGAAGTAAGAAATGAAATGAATTTATAGAAGTTAAACTTCATCTCAAATGAATTTATTACAAATATACAAATTTTATTCCATAAACTTGCATTTAGGAATTCAAAAAGCATTAAAATGTATCCGAGAGATTTATCAATTATGATGTCAATAGCTTTTTGACAATTCCCGAAATGGTTTTTCCGTCGGCGCGGCCGGCCATGGCTTTGGAAGCAATACCCATCACTTTACCCATGTCGCGCATGGACGAGGCACCGGTTTGCTCGATGATTTTTCGTACTTCGGCTTCGATTTCTTCTTCGCTCATTTGTTCGGGCAGGAATTGTTCGATGACTTTGATTTGGTTTAATTCGGTTTCGGCCAAATCCTTGCGGTTTTGTTGGAGGTATATATCGGCACTTTCCTTGCGTTGTTTCACCAGTTTTTGAAGCAATTTCAGTTCGTCGGCTTCGCTGAGTTCTTTGGAGCTTCCTTTGGTTTTTTCCAGCAAAATAGCCGATTTGATGGCGCGCAAAGCGTCCAGTTTGTCCTTATTTTTTTCTTTCATGGCCTCTTTGAGGGCTTGCATTACTTTTTGTTCCAGTGTCATAGGGCATCTTTTTTTTGCAAGTTAATCGAATTTTTGGTTCAAATAGCTTTCGTCTTCGTCCCAAGGACGGCGAGGGGAATTAAGATTGATTTGCGTGGGTTTATTATGTCCCGGAATGACGGGTCCGGCGAAGTTTTTTTGGAATTTGTACATGAATTTTTTCAAACGTTGTTTTTCCAGGATGTTTTCTGTGCGGTGAAGCCTTTTTTCCATGGTGGGGGGTTCGGCCGGTTTGCTTGCCGTTCCGGACGAAACGGGTTCGGAGGCGGTGGCATCGGATTGCATGCGTTTGAGCATCAGGTCGTGCATCATATCGTCTTCGGCGGATTCTGTGAGTTCTTCTTCGATCAGGATTTTTTCTTCCCGGTCGTTCCCGGGAAGCGGGTCGTTTTGGTTTTCGGCCGTAGCGTTTTCAGAGGCGGTTTCTTTCGGGCCGGTGTTTTCATTCCCGTGTTCTGCCGCGGCTTCCAGGTTGTCGAAGAGGCCGGGTTGTACCACGGAGGTTTTTTCCATATTATCCACGGGATCGGCTTGGTCTTCGATATGGTCCCATTCGGGTTGGGTAGGGAGTGTGGCATCGTTTTCGGTATCCGCCGGGTCATGGGCTACGCTTGCGGGAGATGCCGCGGGGGATTCCTCTTTTTCTTCGGCCGCCGTGTTGCTTTTTTCGCCGGGTTGTGAGGAGCCGGCTTCCTCATTCGTCATAACGGGTGAGGCATTCTTTTGTTCGTTATAGAACAAGGTCCATTCTTTTTCTACGTCGTCCGGAGCGTCCTCGGAAGTGGCGGTGACGGTTTCTTCTTGTTCTTTGCCGGTCTCCGGTTGTTCCCGTTCTCCGGCAGGTTGTTCCGTCGCCAAATCTTCGTCCGCTTCATCGAAATCCTGTTCCGGCATATCGATGATCACGGGTTGATCCGGCGAGGTAACTACGATAATTTTCCCGTCTTCTTCGAGGGTTTGTTCCTTGTTTTCACCCGATTGTTCGAAACCGGTGGCAATGATGGTAACGGAAATTTTATTTCCCAGCGACGGCACTTCGCCCAGTCCTTGAATAATATTGAGTTGGGGATTTTGTGCGGCTTTTTTAAGGTCTTTGTTGATGCGGGAAATTTCGTTTACCGTGATTTGGTCTTCTCCGGAAAGGATAAGCAGGAGCAGGTCTTTGGCGCCCTGGATGTGGTTTTCTTCCAAAAGCGGCGAATCCAGCACTTTGCGGACCACCTCGGTGGCACGGTTGGCTCCCTGGGCTTCGGCCGAAGCAATCAGGGCGGTACCGCTTTTTTTCAGAACGGCTTCCACATCATTAAAGTCCACGTTGATTTCGTAATTGTCGGTAATCACCTTGGTAACACTCCTGACGGCATTGCTCAGCACTTCATCGGATTTGGAAAAGGCTTCTTTCCAGCCCAAATCGCCATACACTTCGATGATTTTTTCATTGTTAATCACAATGAGCGAATCCACATATTTCTTGATCTTTTCCAAGCCTTTTTCCGCTTGTTTTCTGCGGCGTTCGCCTTCGTATTCGAAAGGTTTGGTCACCACGGCCACGGTGAGCAATCCCAATTCGTTGGCCAACTTGGCGATTTCGGGAGCCGCACCCGTTCCGGTTCCGCCGCCCAGCCCGGCTGTGATAAACACCATCTTCGTATTTTTCGACAGCATGTCGCGGATTTCGTTCATGTCTTCTTCCGCCGCTTGTTGGCCGATACTGGGATTGCTGCCGGCCCCCAAGCCTTTGGTCAGGCTCTTACCGATTTGGATTTTACGGGGAACGGGGCTGGCTTTGAGTGCCTGTGCGTCCGTGTTGCAGACGATATATTCCACTTGATCCAAAGGGTCTTTGGAAAACATGTAGTTCACGGCATTGGTGCCGGCGCCGCCTACGCCGATCACTTTTATGAGCTTGGAAATTTGGGTCTTCAAATCCTTGAAGGTTACGATGTCGGTTCCTGAGATCATGGCTTTTAGTTTTTGTTGGCTTCGTCGATGGTTTTGCCGAAAATTTTGTTCAGTATGCTGAAAATGCTTTTCTTTTTGCTTTCCTCTTCATAGGAGGTTTCTTCCGTCTTGTCTTCCGGTCCGGAGGTTTCCGCATGGACTTCGGATTTGGGAACAAAGTTGTTGCGTTGAGGTTTTTCCTGTTTTTCCCGGTCGAAAAGGGCGGTTTCCGCATCGTTTTTCTCCAAGGCCATTTGGAGCAATCCGATGACGGTGGAAAATTGGGGTTTTGACAATTTTTCCGAAGTTTTGGAAGGAGCCAGCAGCATGCCCGGTTTGCCCAAATACACATCCGTTCCCAATTTGTATTGCATGTATTGCACCATATTTTTCAATTGGGATCCGCCTCCCGTAATCACGATGCCTTGGGAAATGATTTCGCCGGGGAAAAAGCTTTGGTATTCCTGAATGAATTTTTCAATTTGCGAAGCAATCAGGTCCAGTTTCACCCGTATCAGGTTCGATAGGGTTTCCAGTTTGAATTCAAAAGGATGAATGGACCATTCCAAATTGATGCGATACACTTTTTTGCGGTCTTCGGAGTTGAGCATGGTGGAGCCGTATTTAAGCTTGATGCTTTCGGCCGTTTTGGGTTCGATATGAAAATGTTTGTAGATTTCCTCGGTAAGATAATCGCCGCCCGAAGGGATGATGCCCGTAAAGCGAATGGCGCCCTTGTTGCAAATCAGGATGTCGGTGGTACCGCCGCCGATGTCAATCAAGACCACGCCCAAATTGCATTGCGGTTTTTTCAATACCGCCCGTGCCGAGGCAATGGGTTGCAGGAAAATATCTTCGATTTCCAGTCCCGCCATTTTGATACTTCGCGCCAATTTGCTGATTTTCTTGGTTTTGCCCAGAATAACGAGGAATGATCCCTCGAACCTCTTGCCGATGGTACCCACGGGCGACCCGTTGACCAATTTGTTGTCGATAAAATAACCTTGCGGAATGATTTCCAGAATTTCGGCTTGGTCTTCCAAGGTGATGGATTGGCTGGCGCGTTGGGTGAGTTTTTCGATATCCGTTTCCATGATCAATTCTTCGGGATTGTCGCGAATGATATAATCCCGGGTATAAATGGTTTGGATATGATCGCCGGAAATTCCCACCGTCACATGGGTGATATCCTGATGGATTTTTTCCGAGAGTTCGTTAATCACGTGTTTGATGGCTTGGGAAGTTTCCATCAGATTGAAAATTTCCCCTTGGACCATACCCGTATTTTGCAAAATGGCATAATCTGCCACTTTGATTTTGCCGTGCTCGTCCAGGTAGCCGGCCACGGCCACCACTTTGGTGGTTCCCACATCGAGGGCTACGGTGAGTTTTTTCTTTTCCTGCATGGGCGCTTGTTGTTCTGTCATGGCGATGGGTTTAGAGGTTTTTGCTACAAACGATTTGATTTTTGTATCTAAGGTCGATTCCCGTATAGGGATAGGATTTTTGGGCGTGTAAATAGGATGAAATCACACGGTATTTATAGAGTTTTTCCCGGAAACCGGTGGTGTCGCCCAAGATGGCGGGCACCGGCAGCGTGTAGGCATAAAGCCACCATTTCCGGCCGTCGTAACGAAGGCTTTTGACGGCATTTCGCAAGGAAGGACGGGTGTAGATATATTCCATGAGCGGGTAAAGTTTTTTTATTTCTTCCGCTTCGCCCACGCCCTTGATTTTAGGCAAAACGGTTTTTTGGTAGGGCGACACGGGTGCCATTTCTCCTTCGCGGGTCAAGTATTTCCATCCGCCGGAGGTTTCGGCCAGCGCAATGGGTTCGATTTGATAGGCGCGAATATGGATTTTTCCGTCCGGTGTAAACCACACATCCGCACGGGTGATGAGGGGATGATTTTCAAGCCTGTTTTCCAGGTGTTTCAGGTAAGCATGTATGTCTTTGTCTTTTTCGGCAGTGGAAGTTTGCCGGACAATATTCATAATATCTCTTTTCAGGATATAATGTTTGTCCTTAGGCAAAATACCGATTTCCGCTTCCGGCCCCACCTTTTTTACGGCTTTCTTCCAGGCCGTATGCGCACTCCAACCCATGAGCGACACCAGCATGGCGGCGGCCGTGAAAATCATGATATGTTGCAGGCGTTGTTTCATGCTTGTTTCAGGTCGTTTAGTATGGTTTCCACAATGCGGGCCGTGGCGCCGGGCCTGGCCGCTTTGGCCAGATTCTCCGACAAGCGTTGACGGAGCTCCTTGTCGGCAATGAGTTCCGCTATACGTTTGGGAAGCGCTTCCAAGTCTTTTTCGGGCAAGAGAATGGCCGCCTGTTGCCGTTCGAAGGCACGGGCGTTCTTGGTTTGATGATCCTCGGCCACATTGGGCGAAGGAATCAGTATGACGGGTTTGCCCACCAAGGCCAATTCCGACAAGGTTCCGGCTCCGGCACGCGACACGATGATGTCGGCCACCGTGTAGGCCTTGTTCATATCCTTAATAAAGGGCATGATGCGCACTTTGTCCGATTCCAGGGAACGGTAGCGATCGTAGTAAAGTTTACCGGTTTGCCAAAGCAATTGCAGGTTTTCCGGCAGGCCTTCCTCCACCCACTTTGCTATACGCCGGTTGATGGCCGCCGACCCGAGGCTTCCGCCCGTGATAAATATAACGGGTTTGTCCGCCTGCAAACCGAATCCGCTGTAATCTTCTTGGGAAGCTTGACGTTCCGCACGGATATCTTCCCGCACGGGATTGCCCGTTTTGACGATTTTGTTTTTGTCGAAAAAGGCCGCCGCTTCGTCGTAAGCGGTAAAAATTTTGCGTGCCTTACGTCCCAGGATTTTGTTGCTGATGCCGGGATAGGAATTTTGTTCCTGAATATAAGTGGGAATACCCATGCGCTGTGCAGTCCACAGCAAAGGAAGCGAAGCATATCCCCCCGTGCCGATGACCGCATCCGGACAGAAACGTTTCAGCAAGCGGTATGAACCCCACAGGCTTCCCATAACCTTGAAAGGCAAGGCCAGGTTTTTCCACCATTTCTTGCGTTGCAGGCCGGCAATGGGCAGGCCGGTTATTTCGTATCCGGCTTGGGGAACTTTTTCCATCTCCATACGGCCGCGAGCGCCAACGAAATGAATACGTGCGCCACCGGTTTGTTTTTCCAGTTCGCGGGCAATGCTGAGGGCGGGAAAGATATGGCCGCCCGTTCCGCCGCCGCTGATCAAAAAGCTGTATGTGCCGACCTTCTTATTCATGTTGTTCTTTTCGTATTTGCATGCTGATATGAGTGATAATACCCAAGGCAAAGGCGGTCATAAAAAGGGTGGTACCGCCGGCACTCAGGATGGGTAAAGGTTGACCCGTGACGGGAATCAATCCCGAAGCCACCGACATGTTGATCAAGGCTTGAAAAATAATGGGGAGTCCCACGGCAATGACCAAAATTTTTCGGAAATAATTTTCCGTCATTCGCGAAATTCCCAGGATGCGAAACGCCAATATAAAGTACAAGGCCAAAACCGCCAATCCGCCAAACACCAAGCCGTATTCCTCAATCAAAATGGCATAGATAAAATCCGATGAAGATTGCGAAAGCAGGTTTTTCTGAACGCTCTTGCCGGGAGCGAAACGAAACAACCTTCCCGACGCGATGGCCATCTTGGCACGAAGAGGCTGTATCTCCAATTCGTCCTTGTCGTCCTTGTCCATGAACCGCATTACCCGTTTGACGGCCGTATCGATACGGTTGGGGATATATTGCGGAAAAGCTTTGGCCGCCAGGAAATAAACAATGAGCAAAACCAGACTCATGGCCATGGCATAGAAAATTTTCTTGAATCCGTAGTCGCCCAGAAAAAGGAGAATCATATTAAGGCCGAAAATGAGGATGGCCGTGGAGTTGTTGTAGATGACCACCAATCCCGTGAGCGCGAAGAGCCATATCCAGTATTTTTTCAGGTCCTCGCTAAAAGGGGTTTCCTGTTTTTGTTGGCGGCTCAAATAGGAGGCCGTAAAAATCAGGCTGACCGTAAGGGCAATGATGGACGGCTGGATGCTCAAAATGCCGAGACGAATCCATCGGCGGGCCCCGTCGCCGCCGGCGGCTTGACCGAAGAGGTCGGTATAAAGCAATAAAAGCAAAGTTCCCCCCATGATAAAATAAGCATAACGGCGATAGAGCCGGTAGGGAACGGCCGTGGTAACCAAAAATATAATCAAAGCGATTACCACCAACAGAAAATGTTTGAACAAATAATAATAAGGGTCGTGCAGCCGGTAGGTATTGACCAGGTTGCTGCTGGTACTGAATGCGGCCGCAAAGGAAATGACCGTAAGTATGGCAATGGTAACCAACAGGGGTTTGTCACCGTATTTTTGCATGCGAGTGATATGTCCGGGAAAGGATATCATGAATTTTTTAGTTTTTTGACGGCATTTTTAAACCGGGAAGAAAGTTTTTCCGTGGCATACCGGTCGTTGGGTGAGGCCGGTGAGAACAAAACATAACCGCCTTCCACGGCTATACGCGAAGCCCATTTCACGGCATGTTCCGCGTTGCGGGCGGGCGTTACGGGGATGCGTGCGCCGAAGAGTTTTTCCAAGCGCTCGGCGGCCTTTCCGCAGGCGATGATATGACGGGTTTTGAAGGCCAAGGCCGTGGCCAATTCCTCGAAGGCGGTTTCCGGACGGTCGTTGCACACAATCCAAATCACTTCTCCGTTGAGGCGGTTGAGGCTGTAATAGGTGGCGTTGACGCTGCTTGCGGCCGAATCGTTGATGAATTTCACTCCGTTGATTTCGGCTATGATTTCCATGCGGCGCGAAAGCACCGGATTTTTGAAAATTTCCAAACGGGGATTAAACAAGCCGTAACGGCTTACTTTTTGTTGGATTTTTTCCGCCAATTCGCCGGGTGTTTTGTTATATGTGTTTTTCGTTATCATGTCTATTTGATTTTGAGTAAAGCAATACTGGTCACGGCCAAAAGCATGGCCACAATCCAAAAACGTATGACGATTTTATTTTCATGTAAACCCAATTTTTGGAAATGATGATGGATGGGCGCCATCAGGAATACGCGACGTCCTTCGCCGTATTTCTTTTTGGTGTATTTGAAATAACGGGTTTGAATAATCACCGATGCGGCTTCGATCAGGAAAATACCACCCAGCACCGGGAGCAATAATTCTTTGCGTATGAAAAATGAAATCACCGCAATAATGGCCCCTATGGTCAGGCTTCCCGTGTCGCCCATAAAAACGGAAGCGGGATAAGCATTGAACCACAGAAAAGCCAAAATGGCCCCCAGAAAAGCACTCAGAAAAACCGATATTTCTCCTACGTGCGGGATGTACATGATATTCAGGTAATTGGCAAAAAACATGTTGCCCGAAAGCCAGGCCAACACCGCCAGTGCGCCTATGCTGATGGCCGATGTGCCGGCCGCCAATCCGTCGATGCCGTCGGCCAGGTTGGTGCCGTTGGACACGGCCGTGATGATGAATATAACCACTACGGTAAACAGCAACCATTGTGCCCATTGATTATCACGCAACGAAGCGGGCAAGAGCCATTTGTAATTGAATTCGTTGTTCTTAAAGAAGGGAAGGGTGGTTTGCAGGCTTTTCCTGGGGGGATTGAAGGCTTCGCGAAACTCGGTGGATTGAACTTTTACGCCGTGTTTTTTCGTGCGAATGGTTATGTCGGGATGAAAAAATATCAGGGTGGCGATGATCAAACCCAGACCCACTTGCCCCATTACTTTAAATTTGCCGCGCAAGCCCGTTTTATCTTTTTTAATCGTTTTGATATAATCGTCGATAAAACCGATAAGGCCCATCCATATCAGGCTCAGGATCAGAATTTGGATATAAATGTTGGTTAAGTCGTTATACAATAAGATGGAAATCAATGTGGCGCCGATGATGATGATACCGCCCATGGTGGGGGTGCCTTCTTTGCTTTTTTGGCCTTCCAGTCCCAGATCGCGCACGGTTTCGCCCAATTGACGGCGGCGTAGCCATCCGATGATGCGTTTTCCGTATAAAATACCCAACAGAAAAGCCGTAATGAAAGCCATGGCCGAACGGAATGTGATAAACCGGAATAGCGATTCGCCCGGAAAATCGAAATGTGCGCTGAGATATTGAAACAGATGGTATAACATGGTTTATCGGTTAGGGGTTGAGTTAAAATATTTCATAATCGTTTCCTTGTCACTAAAATGGCGTTTTTCGTTTCCGATGATTTGATAATCTTCGTGTCCTTTTCCTGCCACCAACAGGATATCACCGGGCTCGATGTACATGATACCGGTTTTGATGGCCTGTTCGCGATCGGGGATGGTGATGACTTTGAATTGCTGGTCCTCCGGAATGCCTTCGGTCATGTCGCGAAGAATTTGCAGCGGATCTTCATCGCGCGGATTGTCGGAAGTGAGAATCACCCAATCGCTTAGGAGTGCGGCGGTTTTGCCCATGACGGGACGTTTCCCCTTATCGCGGTTGCCGCCGGCTCCCACCACCGTAACGATGCGTTTGCCCGGAGGCAATATTTTTCGCAGGGTTTTGAGCACGTTTTCCAAGGCATCGGGGGTATGGGCATAATCCACTATGGCGGTTTTCCCATCGTGAGCCGTTATGCGTTCCATGCGTCCCGGTGCGCCGCGGAGGCGGCTCAGTGCCGTAAGGATTTCCTCGGGTTCCAATCCCCATTCGCGGGCGGCACCGTAGGCGGCCGTAAGGTTATAGGCATTGTAAGTGCCGGTCATGGGGGTGTAGAATTGGCGGCCGTTGATGCTCATGAGCATGCCGTTGATGCTTTGTTCCAGTATGGAAGCCTTGTAATCCGCCGGTCTTAAAATGGCATAAGTTTTTTTGCGCGCCCGTGTGTTTTGAAGCATAAACAAGCCGTTGCGGTCGTCGGCATTGGTAAGGGCAAAGGCCTCTTCGGGCAACATATCGAAAAATTTCTTCTTGGTGTCGCGATATTCGGTCATATCCTTATGGTAATCCAAATGATCGCGGCTGAGATTGGTGAAGATACCGCCGCCGAAGCGGATGCCTTCGATGCGTCCTTGATCGATGCCGTGGGAACTGATTTCCATAAATACGTGTTCTATGCCACTGTCGGCCATTTGGCGCAATAGGCGGTAAAGCTCCAAAATGCCAGGCGTGGTGTTGGAAGCGGGCAAATAGGTGTCATGCATGCGGATTTCCACCGTGGAAATTAATCCCGAAGGATATCCCAAGGATTCAAACAGGTCGAAAAGTAGCGTGGCAACGGTGGTTTTGCCGTTGGTGCCCGTTATGCCGGTGATATGGAGTTCCCGGTCGGGACGGCCGTAAAACCATTGAGCCAATTGGCGTCGCGCCAGTTGCGAATCCTTTACCCGGATGACCGTAATACCCGGATAATCCGGGACCTCTTGTTCGGCCACCACCACCGAAGCGCCGCGTTTTACGGCATCTCCGATGTAGCGGTGTCCGTCGCTGAGAGCGCCCTTCACGGCCACAAACAAATCGCCGGCTTCCGTTTGGCGGGAATTGTCGCGAATTCCCGTAAACGCTTGATCTTTGTCGCCTTTAACCGACAAAGGTTGCAAGAGCGGAATAATATGTGCTACGCTGTATGTTTTCATTTTTCGTTCAAAGCCATTTGGATGGTGTCGGGCGTGAAACCCATAATTTGTTCGGCAATTTCGCGGAAGACGGTTCCCGCCACGGTGTTGCCGTAGTAACCGATGCTTTTGTCGGGTTTGTGAATCACCACAATCATGCTGTACAAGGGTTTTTCATAGGGAAAAAAGCCCGCAAAGGAAGCGATATATTGCGTGTTGCCCGTCCAGTATTCCGTTTGGGTGGTACCGGTTTTTCCGGCAATCTCCACATAAGGCGAATTCACGTTTCGGGCCGTTCCGCCGGTAACCACTTTGCGCATGAAGCGGCGAATGATTGCCAGGTTTTCCGGATCGGCTACCGAAGCATCGGTCACTTCCGGCTTAAAGGTTTCTACGGTTTTCAGTCCTTCCTTGACGCTTTCGGCCAGTAGGGGACGCAGGCGTTTGCCACCGTTGGCGATGCTGTTGTAGGCCGTAAGGATTTGTAGCGGTGTGAGTTCCACTCCGTAACCGAACGACATCATACCCAGTTTGTAACCCTTCCAGGTTTTGTCTCCCGGATGAGGAAAGACGGGTTCCGCTTCTCCGGTCAGACGGATTCCCGTTTTTTTGTCGATACCCAGTTGTTCCAAGCCTTGCACGTATTTTTTCGGATGGCGGGCGTAGTATTTGTCCGTCAGTTGCACGGTGGCGATGTTGGAACTGTGGGCAAAGGCCTCTTCCATGGTATAATCGATATTATGAAAAGTATGCGCGTCGGAGATGATGCGGTCCAGGTATTTCCAGCGACTGCTTTCCAGGTGGATTTTATCGCCGGGTTTGATATAGCCGTCTTCCAGCAGGGTGAGGAAGGTAAAGGCCTTGAAGATGGATCCCGGTTCGTAGCGTTCGGCCACGGCATAATTGATTTTTTCGAAATAATGACCGCCGGAAGTGCGTCCCAGGTTGACCATGGCGCGGATTTTGCCCGTGGCGGTTTCCATGATTACCACCGTTCCGTGGTCGGCGCGGTAGTTCATCAGTTGCGTAAGCAATGCATGATAGGCAATATCCTGGAACCGCATGTCGATGGTGCTGACCAAGTCCTTACCGGGTACAGGTTCCTTTTCGTTAAAATTATTCACGGGTTTCCAGGTACCACCGCCGATTTTTTGCATCAGGCGTTCGCCGTCGGTGCCGGTAAGGATTTTGTCGTAGGCGCCTTCCAGTCCGTATTTTCGGCCGTTGGATGCCACGCCGATGGTCCGGCGAAGCATGCCGCCGAAAGGATATTCGCGCATGGTGCGGATCTCGGTGATAAACCCGCCTTTGAACTGGCCGTGTTTGAACACGGGGAATTTTTTGAACTTCTCGTAATCCTGCAAGGTCAATCCTTTGGCAATGGCCACGTAGCGGCGTCCCTTTTTACGCGCTTCGGTCAGTTTTCTTTTCCATTCCGAAGCAGGCTTTGACGTGTAACGGGCCAAGCTACGTGCCAAAGCATCGATTTCGCCGTAAAAAACTTTATCAACCGGTGCCACGGCATCGAAATAGATGTCGTATTTGGTTACCGAAACGGCCAAAAGCTTGTCGTCATGGGTAAAAATATTCCCGCGTCCGGCCTTGATTTTTACCGTCCGAATGTAGCGCTGTGCCAATTGGCGATAATGATTGCCGTCGATAAATTGCACGTAAATCAGTTTGACCACAATGGCCGCACCCCACAAAACCAGCAGGGCATGCAACAGCAAGTTCCATTGGTCGATATGTCGTGCCGCGTTCTTTTTCATTTTTCTTTCACTTCGATCATATGGGGCGGACGCTTGGGGATCACAAATTGCCTGTCGCGCAGTTTTTCGTAAATATTAGACCTCAATTGGTCTTGCATTAGCAGTTTTTTGGTTTCCACATATTCGGCTTTCAGCCTGCGGTTTTCTTTTTTCAGGCGAGCCAATTCACGGGCTTTTTGTTCGCCCAGGTGTGCCAGCCAAATGCTGAACATGCTGTAAAGCAACACGGCCAGGGCAATGCTCCAATTTCGCTTGGCGTTTTTGCCGCTGAACCACTCCATGCTCAATATGCCTACGATCCATCTCATTTTTACGGTTTGTAAGGATGTTCGGTTCGTTCGGCTATTCGCAATTTGGCACTCCTTGCACGTGGATTCGTTTCGATTTCTTCCGGCGTGGGCACTATGGGTTTGCCTGTTTTGCGGAAGGGTGTTTGGTAGTTCCCGTAGAAATCCTTTTCGATTTTGTCCTCGAAATTGCCGCTTCGGATAAAATATTTCATCAAGCGGTCTTCCAGGGAATGATAGGTAATGACCGCCAGTCTGCCTCCCGGACGGATTACTTGTGCCGCTTGTTCCAACAATCGTTTCAGGCTTTCCAATTCACCGTTTACTTCGATGCGCAGGGCTTGGAAAAGTTGCGCCATCATTTTATTTCGTTTTTTGGCGGGCATATGCGCTTTAACGGCTTCGGCCAGGGCCGCAGTGGTGCGAATGGGACGTTCGGTACGGTGGCGCACAATGGCGGCGGCCAGCGAACGGGCGTTTTTCAGCTCGCCGTATTGGCGAAACAAGCGGGCCAATTCTTCTTCTCCGTATTCATTCACCACGCGTTCGGCCGTAAGTTCTTGCGTGCGGTCCATGCGCATATCCAGCGGACCTTCGAAGCGGGTGCTGAATCCGCGTTCGGCCGTGTCGAATTGATGTGACGAAACACCCAGGTCGGCCAGCAAGCCGTCGATTTGGCGAATGCCGTGGGCACGCAGGTAATTTTTCAGATAGCCGTAATCGGCCTGAATGAGGGTGAAACGCGGGTCGTCGATGTTGTTGGTGGCGGCATCTTCGTCGCGGTCGAAAGCCAGCAGACGGCCCTCCGGACCCAAACGTTCCAGAATGGCACGGCTATGTCCACCCCCGCCGAAGGTGGCGTCCACATAAACGCCGTCCGGCCGGATGTTTAAGGCTTCGATGCTTTCGCTAAGCAATACCGGCGTGTGATATGTGGTATTTTTATTCGTCACTGTCGTCCAATAAACGTTCCATCAAATCGGGGAATTCCTCCTTGTTTTCTTCCCAGAAACGTTCGTAGGCATCCTTGTCCCAAATTTGGAGGATATTGCCTTCGGATGCGATTACCACCTCTTTGCTCATACCCATCTGCTTGATCAGGTCTTTGGGTAATTGGAGGCGACCGTTTCCGTCCAGTTTCACCAGCCTGGCGCCGGCGTTGATAAGGGAAATGAGTTTAACTTTGTCGCGCGAGGTTTTGGGTTTCTTCAAAAGCTCTTCCATCCATCTTTCCCATTCCTTGCGCGGATGCAGTTCCAAGTTGTCAAAAAAAGTGGCACGCCGAAGCACGAATCCCTCGTCTTCGATATCCTTCAACTGGTCGCGCAACCCCTTGGGGATCATCACACGACCGTGTCCGTCGAGCTTGGCTTGATATGTGCCTATGAGTATTTTCATCCGGGAATGCTATTCCGACTTCAAAGTTAAGTAAAAATCCCATTTTTTACCATTTTTTACCATTCATTGTTGAAAACTTTTTTAAGTGACTTTATGATGTTGATAATCAGTAAATTGTTGTAAAATAAAAAACCGTCCCGTAAAGGACGGTTAATAATCGGTATATTTTTTTTATGTTGTCCGGGCGAAGCTATCCGGAATCCGGATAAAGATGATCTAGGCGAATCCGGCTATTCATTCGGGAAGGAGAGAGAATTTACGTGTTGAATTACTGCTTGGAAATCCTCCAACAGGTAAAACAACTATTTAAGAGAATCCATTGTGGAAAATCCCAAATCCCAATACCCAAATCCTAAATCCCAACTCCCAACATCCTGCTATTCCACGCGATACCAATATTGCGTACGGCCGATAAGCGAAAAGCCGATATAGCCGCGCACTTTCAGTTTGTTGGGTTCCACCAGGGCCAGGTACACACTGTATTCTTTGGCGTTTTTGGGGTCCATGATGGTGCCGCCGGTCCATTCTTCATCATCGGCATCGTATTCCAGGTCTTTGAGGATTACCAGGCCGATGATATTTTTGTTTTTGTACTTTCCTTCGCAGGTTCGGCAAACACCGTCCTTGTTTTCTTCGGTAAGCAATTGAACGATACGGCCGTAGTATTTGCCGTCTTTTTTGTAAATCTCGATGATGGATTTGGCTTTGCCGGTTTCGTCATCGATGGTTTTCCAACGGCCTACGATTTGATCTTGCGCATGCAAGGTGAACGAAGCCGTTGCAAAAGCGATAAGGAGGAAGAGTAGTTTTTTCATAACATGTTGTTTTTTGCGATATAAAGATAAGAGAAAAAATCGTACCAAATATTTTTATTTCCATATGGCGCCTTTGCAAAAGACATTAAAAACGGAAGCGAAGCTATGCTGAATGCCATTTTTGTTTATGAGAAGTCCATGGCGGCATTATGATTCATTTGGCCTTTCCATGGTTGTTTATAATGGGTTAGGCATCATTATTAAGGAATGGCAACCGGGTTTGGTGATTTTGATATATGTATTTTACCGGGTAAATAGAAGTAGAATTTTGATAAATATTTATTCAATAAAGAACTTTATTGAAAATTTAATAATAGTTGAGCCTGATTTTATCTTAAAACGCACCGGGTCGCCTGCGGTTACGGAAAAAATGATTATTTTTAAGCTCGATTTTTAAAAGAATGTAATATGGAAATAAAAAGACTGTTTGACTTTGTTCCTTATCAATTGGAGAAAAAGCCTATTCCCGATGCCATGGTTACCAAGTACGGGGGCGAATGGAAACCCACATCCACCAAAGAACTTTATGATTTGGTTCAGCAAATTTCGCGTGGCCTTCTACGCTTGGGGGTTAAAAAAGATGATAAAATCGCTCTTATAGCCCATCAAAACCGCACCGAATGGTCGGCCATGGATTTGGGTATTTTGCAAGTAGGGGCTCAGGATATTCCCATTTATCCCACCATTTCGGCCGAAGATTACGAATATATTTTCAATCATGCCGAGATTCAATATGCCTTTGTGGGCGATGAAGAACTCTATCAAAAAGTGATGCAAATCAAAGATAAGGTGCCCACCTTGAAGGAAGTTTACACCTTCGATCGCGTGGAAGGTGCCAAAAATTGGCAGGAAGTGCTGGATTTGGGCGCGGATAAATCCAATCAGGATGAATTGGAAAAAATCAAAGCAAGCATTTCCGAAGACGATTTGGCCACCATTATCTACACTTCGGGTACCACGGGCCGTCCCAAGGGCGTGATGCTCAGTCACCGCAACATAGTCAGCACGGTGCTTTCTGCCGTTAAGCGGGTGCCGGCATTGCCCCGTCCCACCCGGGTAATCAGTTTTTTGCCCACCTGTCATATTTTCGAACGCGTTTTGGTTTACCTTTATTTATATAGCGGTTTCGGTA
>JAADEB010000128.1 GCA_013153655.1 Chlorobiota bacterium | reverse complement strand
CGTTTTGTGTTCGAAGGGTTTTTGCCCGTCAAAAAAGGTCGTCAAACCCGCTTGCAAAAATTGGCCGGAGAGGAACGTACCATGGTGTTTTACGAATCGCCGCACAGGTTGGCCAAAACCCTCACCCAATTGGCCGAAAACCTGGGAGGCGACAGGAAGGCGGTGGTGGCGAGGGAACTCACCAAAAAGTTCGAAGAATACCGCCGTGGCACCCTGGACGAGCTGGTACGGTACTACACCGAACATCCGCCCAAGGGCGAAATCGTTTTGGTGGTGGAAGGAGCGGGAAAAAAGAAATCAAAGAACTAAGACTAAGGAAAATCATTTCGCCCCACGGCCTTGATGCTCCCCTGTAACGAATCCGTCAAACCCGTGAGCCGGTTATCCTTTTTTAGCAACCGGAGACTACCGGCCGTGGAATCATGATGATGCTCGTAATGTAAAACCAAAGTATCTCCCGACCAAATAAAATGTCCCGTCAGTTCATAGAAACATCCCGGGTCAAATCTGTTTTTGAAAAATGTACCATCCCGGTACATCCGGATATCCGATGAATGTACGGGCGCATTAAGAGAAATTTCATATTCCGGACGGCCGTGCAGAAGGCGCATCCATGAAACAGAATTCATTCCTAATGCCAAAAACACAAAAGCCGAAATGAATACCCAGGAAAGCACCAATGCTTTCGTCCTGTGTTTTCGTAAAAAATAATAGGCCGATAATAATAAAAGGAAATAAGCCCATGCCGAAAAAATAAGCACGATAAGAAACAAGATCATATTCCCGCTGTCACACATATTACCGTTTCCCGGATAATGCAACCAAATCAAAAAGATGCCCCACAGAAAAAACGACAGAAAAATAATTCCCAAAAGAAATTTTCCGAATAAATGCATTAAAACCTTTACGGCTTTCGGCAAAACGGGACGTTTCATCGAAACGGTTTGGCTACTTTTATAAACTCAATTCCGCCTCGGGATATTGTGTTTGTTTCAAGCCGGCCAACATCTCACGCACCATTTTATCCAAATCGAAGCGGGGCCGCCATCCCCAGTCTTCGCGGGCAAAACGGTCGTCGATACTGTCGGGCCATGTGGCAGCTATTTGCTGGCGAAAATCGGGACGGTATTCCACCCGGAATCCGGGAATGTAGCGGCGAATGGCCCGGGCCAATTCTTCGGGTGTGAAATCGATACCCGACAGGTTGTAGGAAGAACGGATGCGTAATTTTTCGGCCGGAGCGGACATTAATTGCAAGGTGCCTTCCACCGCATCGTCGATATACATCATGGGCAGGCGTTCGCCGGGCGCCACGTAGCAAACATAAGGTTCATGCCTAAGGGCGTAATGAAACATTTCCACGGCATAATCCGTCGTACCGCCGCCGGGCGCCGTTTTCCAGCTCAATATGCCGGGATATCGAAGGCTTCGCACGTCCAATCCGTATTTTTCGAAATAATATTCCATCCAACGCTCTCCGGCCAACTTGCTGATGCCGTACACGGTGTCGGGATCCATCACGGTGTATTGCGGCGTGTGTTGCTTGGGCGTATGAGGTCCGAAAACGGCAATGGAACTGGGCCAAAAAAGTTTTTTGAACAAGCCTTCCTTTCCCGCTTCCAAAAGATTAAACAACACCTGCATATTGATTCGCCAAGCCTGTTGGGGCATTTGCTCGGCCTTGGCCGACAGCAGGGCCGCCAGCAGATACACTTCATCCACTTCTTCGCTTTCCAGCAAGCCAAAAACCGAATCCTTTTCCGTGGCATCCAGCAAAACGAAATCACTGTCTTCGGATTCCGGTTTACGAATATCCGCCGCCATGACGCTGTGCAGGCCGTGGCGCTTTTCCAAAGCAACCCGTAATTCGGACCCGATTTGGCCGTAAGCACCGATAATGAGTTTCTTCATACGGATGATTTCTGCCTCAAAAGTAGAAATAATTTACGGCATCATTTCCGACTAAGGTCAATTTTTCGGGGGATTTTTTTTCGAAATAAGTTAAAGGTAAACAAAAAATTTAATGAATTTGACCGGGAATCATAAAATTGATTATATTTATTTTCAAAAATCATGAACATGAAAAAACTGCTTTTTTTATGGCTCTTTATGATGGGAAGTATGGCTTACTCCCAAGATATTCTGATCACCAAAGACGGTGAAAAACATGAAGTTATCATTAAAGAAATCAACGATAAACAAATCAAATACGTGGATTTCAAAGATCCTGACGGCGTGGTGTTTACCATTGACAAAGTGTTGGTAAAAGAAATTAAATTTCATACCGGCAATAAAATGAAGATGAAAGACCCCGAAGAGAACGAATGGTACTTTGCCGACGACCGGATTAACAACCTCATGTTCAATTTTTCCGCTTTCGGGTCCAACACCCTGGCTTTTGCCTACGAAAGGGCCGTGGCGCCGGGTGAATCCTTGATGTTGGAAGGAAAATTCTACGGCTTGGGGCTTCAACGGGAAAGCGCCGCCATTTGGGACCGCTACGGTTTCGGTATGACCTTGGATTATCGCCTGCGCCTCAAATCCCTTTTCCAAAGCCGGGATCAATACCGTCCGTTGCATGTTTTGCACGGTACCTATATTTCCCCGGGGCTGGGTTTTAGCAGCGGAGGTTACACGACCGAAAATTGGGGTCCGTACGGAAGCAACGACGAAAGGAAATATACCCATACCATTTTTCATTTCGGTATTCATTTGGGCAAAGAATTTGTTATTCGCCGCCGCATGACTTTTGATATCAATGTGGGGATGCATTACTATGTGGGCGACGACGGCGATGGAGTGATTCACGCGGGAAATCTTGCCGGAAGCGACGGTATTCTTCTGGGACTGAACGTCCGCTTGGGCTTCCTCTTCGGAAAAGCGCGTTTGGTGGATAAATACAAAAACAGCCGGCGCCGCCGTCCCGAACGCTACCGTGGCGGCAACAGCGGAAATCCTGAGTTTTATTGAGCCTGTTGTTATTTAGGGATTCCGCTTTTTGAAGTTTTTTTATGTAATAGAAATAGAATAGAGGGGTAAATGAAAGGAATGAAACCGTATGTTTTCCATGGAACAAATGGATGTTGAAATATTTTTGAATAAAAAAGCATTTGTTATGCGCACCACCGGCCCCGCCAAGCGGATACAACTGCACTACACCCGCCGCGTTCCCATACCGCCGGAACACAAACCTTTCCTGTGGGACGAACCGGTGTGGGATAAATGTTTGATGTAAGGAAAGCCAAACCAACCCATAATCTTCAACATTTTCCTCTCCCCAAAAAAAATCAGTGTTTTCGGATAAAATACGGATATTATTTGGATATATCCAAAAGCACTCGTATTTTTGTTTTCGGATAAAATATGGATAAGATATGGATAAATACATAAAAAAATTATCATTCGATTTTCCCGTTCAACAAAAGGTCCTCCAACTCATCTCCCAAATCGATACCTATAAAGGTAAATGGCATGCACTTGAACAAAAGGAAAATAAATACTTGAAGGAATTGCGCCAAATAGCAGCCGTTGAAAGTATCGGCTCATCCACCCGGATCGAAGGCGCCACCATGACCGATAAAGAAATAGAAAAATTTTTGTCCGGTTTTCAGGTGAAAAATCTGCAAACGCGGGACGAACAGGAAGTAATGGGTTATTATGACACCTTGCAACTCATCCTGGAAAATTATGACGCCATCCCGCTGACGGAAAACCATATCAAACAATTGCATCAAAACATGCTGAAATATAGCGATAAGGACACACGCCATCGCGGGCATTACAAAACTTTGTCCAATAAAGTGGTGGCTACCTATCCCGGCGGCAAACAAAAGGTTATATTCAATACCACCGAGGTTCATTTGGTGGAAAAGGAAATGCAAGAATTAATCCGTTGGACCAATGAGCAATTAAAGAAAAAGGAAATTCATCCCTTACTGGTCATTGCACTGTTTGTATATGAATTTTTAAGCATTCATCCGTTTCAAGACGGGAACGGACGCCTTTCAAGATTATTAACCACTTTTTTGTTACTGCAAAACGGATATGATTTCGTTAAATACGTGTCTTTTGAAAACCTCATTGAGCAAGCCAAAAAAGATTATTACCGTGCCTTAATGGAAGGCCAAAAAAACCGTAACAAACCGGACGAAAACATCGCCGCCTGGACGCTCTTTTTCTTGGAAAAACTATATGAACTAACAAGAAAATTGGAGGTTAAATACGAAACCTTAAAAGCCAAAGGCGGCTACCTGAATGACCGCCAAAAAAACATTTTGGCGTTTATTCGCCGGAACCAACCCGTCAAAATATCCGATATCGCCAAAGCTTTCCCCGACATAAATATTCATACGCTTAAAAAAGACCTGCAATATATGAAGCGCGAAAAAGCCGTACGATCCATAGGAAAAGGAAAAGGGACGGTTTATATAATAGATATGGATAAATAAAAAGTAAAAGATATATTGCAAGTAAAAGATATATTGCGGGAACTCTTTTTTGCCATGTATAGGGATAAAGATTTTCATTTCTGTGCTCTTTCTCGATACGTCGGAATAAATCATGCCTTCTGCGTGCTCTCCGAGGTTAAAAAAATCCGTTACGTTGAAAAAACCACAAAGGACACCAAGAAGGCACAGAGAACACGGAGTTTTTTCCCGGAGTTGGGATTTGGGATTTAGGATTTGGGTTTTCATTGAATAAACCGTGTTCCACAGAAGGAGATTGCTTTCCGCCTGAGGCGGACACGGCACTGCGTTCGGAATGACAACTCCAACTATTTGACTTAATTAAGATTAAGGTTGAAGTTAACGTATCTTTCCCGATTCAACGATTGCACGATTTAACGATTTAACAGCCCAAAAACCCATCTATTCAACCTTTCAACTTTTCAACAGAAACACCGGTCACCGGTCATCCGTCACCGGTCAAACCGATTCAACGCTTCATCAAATCTTCTCAACCATTCGACATATCAACAAAAAACATACTACCTTTGCCTCACAAATCCATTGAATCATGAAAAACCAACATAAAGATCCCCGCCGCGCCATGCTCATCATCCTCGACGGCTGGGGTCTGAACCCCGATCCCAAAGTCTCGGCTATCGAAGCGGCCCGCACGCCGTTTATGGACAAACTTTGGAAGGAATATCCCCATGCCACGCTCCAAACCGACGGCCTTAATGTGGGTCTTCCCGAAGGCCAAATGGGTAACTCCGAAGTGGGTCATATGAACCTGGGTGCCGGACGTATCGTCTATCAGGATTTGGTCAAAATCAATAAGGCCATTGACGACGGAAGCTTTTTCCGCAATCCCGAGCTGCGCAAAGCCTTCGAATATGCCAAACAGCACGGCAAAAAAGTCCATTTGCTCGGTCTGGTGTCCGACGGCGGTGTGCATTCCCACATCCGTCACCTGTTTGCGCTGGTGGACATGGCACGGAAGTACGGTGTGCCCGTGTGCATTCATGCCTTTACGGACGGCCGTGACGTGGACCCCCATTCCGGCTTGGAATTTATCCGGCAATTGCAGGATTATATCAAGGATAAAAATGCCTGCATCGCCACCGTCACGGGACGCTACTACGCCATGGACCGCGACCGTCGCTGGCAACGCGTGGCCAAAGCCTACAACGCATTGGTCAAAGGTCAAGGCAAGAAAACCACCGACCTGCTCCAAGCCATCCGCGAAAGCTACGACCGAGGCGTGTCCGACGAATTTATCGAACCTATCATACATACCGACGAAAAAGGCCAACCCCTGGCCGTTATCGAACCCGGAGACGTGGTGATTTTCTTCAATTTTCGCACCGATCGCGGCCGCCAGCTCACCCGCGCCCTTTCGCAGGAAGATTTCCCGGACTACGGTATGCGGAAATTACCCCTCTACTTCGTCACCATGACCAATTACGACGATTCGTTCAAAAACATACACGTGGCCTTTCCCAAGGAGGATCTCAAAGACACACTGGGTGAAATCGTTTCCCGTGCCGGTAAAACCCAATTACGTATAGCCGAAACCGAAAAATATCCCCATGTGACTTTCTTTTTCTCCGGTATGCGCGAGGAACCTTTTCCCGGCGAGGACCGTATCCTGATTCCTTCGCCCAAGGTGGCCACCTATGACCTCAAACCCGAAATGAGCGCCTACGAAGTAACGGATGCCCTCCTGGAACGCCTCGATAAAAATCCGCCCGACCTGGTGGTACTCAATTATGCCAACGGCGATATGGTGGGACATACCGGTGTGTTCGATGCGGCCGTCAAGGCGGTGGAAGCGGTGGATCACAATCTCTCGCGTTTGGTGCCCAAGGCTTTGGAAAAAGGTTACGACATCATCATCCTGGCCGACCACGGCAACGCCGACAAAATGATCAATCCCGACGGCAGCCCCAATACGGCCCACACGACCAATCCGGTTCCGGTGATTTTGGTCAGCAAGCGCATCCGTCCCAAGCTTCGTAAAGGAATCCTGGCCAACGTGGCGCCCACCTTGCTGGAATTGCTGGATTTGCCCGCTGCGTCCGGGATGGCTTCTTCACTTATAGTGAAGGAGGACGGAGAGGAAAATAAAGCCTGAGCGGCGGATGGCTCAGGGTTTGTCCGCGGCCCTTAATTGCGCTTTGAGTTTTTCCACTTCTTGCCGCAAGGCTTCGATTTGTGCTTGCTGCTCCTGAATGGCGGCGGTGAGCACCGGAATCAGCCGGGTATAGTTGACACCCCACAACTCGGTTTTTTCGTCGGTGGGTTTATGTACGGCGGCAGGAAAGATGCGGTATAATTCCTGTGCAATAAAACCTGCGGAATATTTACCGCCTGGCAGGATGCGTATGCCTGTTGATTTATCGTTATTGTTTTCGCCGGATCCGGCAAAACGGGTATTGTGTTGGAAATAGCGTTTTGGCCGGAGCCTTCTTACGATATCCAATCCACCGGTCAAATCTTGTATGTCGCTTTTGATTCTTGCATCGGAATATTCGCTCCATGCTTGCGCCATGGCTATTCCTGCATTATCGGTATCGTCGTTGGGTAGGGTAATGGCATAGGTATATCCTCCGTCATTGATGGAAATATGGCCGGTTTCGTGATCGAAAAAGGATACCCTGCCTCCATCTGCATTAACATAGAGGGTTCCGGCGGTTTCGTTGTCGGACAAGGCCATGACTTCATTGTCATCTATTTCGATGTGGGTGCCTTTGGGGTCGCCGATCAAGAGGTCCGATTTGTCGGAGCTGTTGTTCAATCCGGCATCGTATGCATGAACAATGTGCAGGCGTCCGGAAGGTTCCGTAGTATGTAAACCCACATCGCCTTTTCCCGTAACGATTAAGGCGTCGATATGTTGGTCCCATCCGTCTTGCATGGCGGTAAGTATTTGGACGGCGGGATAATCCGTTTTATAGTCCGAAAGCAGGAATAGGCTTTCGGTGCCGTTGCCATAATAATAATCGTTCTTAAAAGTAATTACGGATTCACCTCCTCCGATGGCGGCAATTCCGCCACAACCTATGTATAAGTTGTCTCCGTTGGTATTGTCGGCTTCGGTAAAACGTACCCATTCGAAGCCTTCGCTTTTATTGGACGAATAAAAACGTAAGGATTTTCCGTGGCGTACGGTTCCGTTTACATCCAAGGTGTATGCCGGCGCGTTTTGATTGATTCCCACCCGGCCTTCTTCGTCAATATAAATACCTTCGTCATCGCCGTCGTTGCCAATCCAATAGCCTTGGGTTTGGATGTTTTGTTCGGCTTTATGGTTCCCCAAATTGTCCATGCCGCTTTTGACCCAATCGGTGCCGTCGAATATCCAAATGGAGGCGTCATCGTTTACAAACACCATTAAGCCTTTGGCCGGCGAGGGAATTTGGTCGCGTTGATCCGCGCTCATCCTGGGAATGAGCAAACCTTTTTCGGTGGATTGAATGTCCAGCATGGCCGAGGCATCCGGCATTGCTCCGTCGGCATTTACGGCTACTTGTGCCTGTAACTTGATAGCACCGAGTAGGAAGAAGAAAATGACTTTTTTCATGAGAAAAACATTTGTAAATAAGGTTTAAAATCAAATTTAAATAAAATTAAAGACAAAGAACAAGATATTGGCTTTATTTAAAGCTGGTTATTTAAAGAAAATAAATTTAACATGGTATGGGTTAATGTGTATAACTTGATATAATGTCTTAATACATAGATTTGTATGAAAAAAGTAAATATGAATTTTATTGTAAATTTTAAAAAATTGACTTGTTAAGAAAATACATAAGATTTTTGTTCCGCCGTTCGTTTCAAAATAAAAATGTTATGCCTAGCGTTGAATTTATTACCTTTGTCAAGAGCTTATGAAAAATATGCGAAAATTTTTTTGGATTTTCGGATTGGCCACCGGATTTTATACAGGTTTGTTTGCACAGAGCCGAAGCCGTTGGGTGGATATGTTTTCTTACAGGAATGTTTTACATGTGGATGCGCATGGCGACCGAATATTCGGAGGTGCCGAAAATGCCGTGTTTGTAGCCGGTGAAGGAAATAATGAATGGGTTTTTCAAAAATTTTCCACCATTCAAGGTTTATCCGGGGAAAAACTAACCGCTTTGCATTATATGGATGACAGTGAAAAGCTATTGGTGGCACATGCCGACGGAATGTTGGAAATATTGGATTTGCGGGAAGATAAAATCTTGAAGGATAACGGCTTGAAGGATGCGCGGATTCCCGAATCCCAGAAAAAAATCAATGCCGTTGCGGATGATCAAGGTATTTTTTATTTGGCCATGCCTTATGGCATAACGGAATATACCACCGATCCGGTGGGATTCGGTAATACTTATCGTTTGGGACCATCGGGTACGGACATTGCGGTGTCGGATGTATGTATCTTCGATAATAAAATTTTTGCCGCCACCCGAGGCGAAGGTGTAAAATATATAGAACGGGACGATCCATACAAATCGGATCCCTCACGATGGTCGAGCGTAGGGACGGAGACTTGGACGCATCTTTTTTCATTGGGGAATTTTCTTTACGGTATTAAAAACGGAAAGATTTATAAAGTATATCCCGGCTACACCCAATTGATAACGTCATTGGGGGCCACACCTTTGGCCGTAAGTACTAATAACGATTATGTTTTTTTGGCTTTCGGGAACGAAATAAGGGTGTTGGACCGTCAATTTTCTCCGGTACGAACTTTAAATGCCGCTTCGGGTTATCCATACCGGTGGAACGATGTGACCTGTACGGACGACGCCTTGCTGGCGGCCACCCGGGAACACGGCGTGGTGAAAATCGATTTGGCGTCTTTTGCCGCGGAAGAAATCTTCCCCGAAGGACCGTTATACAACAAACCTTTTGCCGCCGATGCCTACAACGGTTTGCTATGGGTGGTCTACGGCGATTACAGTCAGCTTTACAATCCCTATCCGCTGGACCGCTACGGCATAAGCCGTTATTTCGACGGACATTGGCACAATATTCCTTATGAAAAAATCCAAAAAGTTTCGCTTACGGATGTGAAAATCGACCGGACGGACACCACGCGCGTTTTTGTGGGTTCTTTCCACGACGGTTTGTTGGAATTCCGGCACGGGGATTTGGTACAGGTGTATGACTCCACCAATTCCACCATTGCACCGGTGGTGGACCGCCATGGCAATCATTTGGGTGAGTACCGGGTGAGTCCCCTTGAATTCGACCGCGACCACCGCCTTTGGATGTTCGAAGGCCTTACGCTGGATGCCGTTCAGCGCTTCGATCCGGCCACCGGCGATTGGCAAGCCTATTCTTTTGAGGCTTTGATGCAAACGCCTTTCAATGAAGGTGCCGCCGACATGCATTTCGACCGTGACGGCCACCTGTGGATAGCCACCCACCGTTTGGGTCTCGTGGGTCTGGACCCGGCCACCGGTGACCTGGTGGCACTCAACGAACGCAACAACATTCCCTACGAAGGCACCTATCGCAACACACAAGCCGCCGTCGTGGACAAGGACAATGTGCTGTGGATAGGCACTTTGCGCGGACTGCGCATCCTGCGCGACCCCTCGCGCGCCTTTACCGATCCCGGCGTCATGGCCGAACCCGTCATCATCGAATTGGCCGAATTGCACGGTCAGGACAACCAGGGAGTGGAATTGATGTACGGACAGGAAATCACCGAAATCGTGGTGGACGGTGCCAACAACAAATGGATAGGCACCACCAATGCCGGCGTGTTTTATTTTTCCCCCGACGGCCAAAAAACCATTTATCATTTTACCACCGCCAACTCGCCTCTACCCGGCAACGCCATTTTCGACATCGCCGTGGATCCGGTGACGGGAATCGTTTATATTTCCACCGACAAGGGACTCATCGGTTTCAAAGGCGACGCCACCGAAGGCAAAACGGACCTGTCCAATGCTTATGTGTACCCCAATCCCCTCAACCAGAAGCGCCACGACCACCTGATTATCCGCAATTTGATGAGCGATATTTCTGTCAAAATCACCGATATCGAAGGCAATTTGGTGTACGAAACCGTTTCGCGCGGTGGAACGGTGGAATGGGATTTGCGAAATTTTGCGGGAAGAAAAGTGGCCACCGGAGTTTATTTGATATTGCTCACCGACCGGGATCACGAAAACACCAAGGTGCTCAAAGCCTTAATCGTCCGTTGATATGCGTGCCAAAGATTTGATACTCGTACTCAAACGCATTCCACACAAGGACCACACTTTTGTGCTCGACACCCTGAGCCGCACCGAAGGACGCAAAAGTTTTATTCTGCGGGCCGGCCTTACCAAAGCCGGTAAACGGCACCGTGCCTTGGCCGCACCCATGCAATTGTTGCAAGTGGAATATCTGGCTTCCAAATCGGGGTGGGCGCGTATCCTGCATATGCATCCGGAAATATTTTACCGACGCCTTCATGCCGACCCCAGGCGAACGGCCATGGGACTGTTTATGATTGAAAATATTCGCCAGCTTGTTCGTGAAGGCCATTCCGAAGATATGTTCGACCGCTTTGCGGATTTTTTTATCCGGCTCGACCGGGAACCCTACCGTCCCGGTTTCCATTTGGAATTTATGTCGGCTATGCTCGAAATTTTGGGCATAAAGCCGCAACCGGGGGAATTCGGTACATTTTTTGATAGGGAAAACGATATGAAAGACCTGAGGTTGCAAGAAATTTTTCCCGATGCCGGACAACGTGCTTTGTTTCTCCGATTTTTGGCGGGAGATGCCATGAAAAACCGTGCCGAGCGTCGCGAAGTCCTGCAATTAACCGGCCGGTATGTGGCCTTTCATTACGGTGATTACCGGCTCCCCAAAACCTTGGAAGTGTATAAAGAAGTTTTTGATGAGGAATAAATTATTTCTTTTAGGGTGGATGATAGGGTTGATAGGACCCTTGCGCGGACAAGTCATCAAAGTGGTGAATTACGAGAACAAGGCGCCGGTTCCGGAAGTGGCCGTTTATCAACCTCAAAAAGGTATCATTTTACATACCAACGATAAGGGGGAAGTGGATATTACCATTTTTCATCAAAAAGACACCTTGTATTTCGAACATCCCGATTTCGAGCCGTTGCGGCTGACCAAGCAACAAAT
>JAADEB010000115.1 GCA_013153655.1 Chlorobiota bacterium | reverse complement strand
GAAGGATCGATACCCATGGCGATGAGTTTGTCCATGACCACTTTGGCGCGGCGTTCGGATAATTTTTGATTAAAGTCGGCATCTCCGTCGCTGTCGGTATGACCTTCCACACTGAATCGCAAACCGGGATTTTTGACCATTAATTTGTAAATACGGTTGATGGGACCCATGCTTTCAGGTTTCAGGGTGGCTTTGTTCACGTCGAATTTAATGCCGTTGACAATGATTTTACCGTCGGTCATTACGCGGTCATAATATTTCACGCCGCCTTTGGCGATGCGAACGTTTTTGAAATAAAAGGGTTGTCCTTCGCCTAAATCCGCCCAGTAGGCTTGCAAGGTTACTCCCAAAGGATTACCCGGATAATGTGGAATGTTAATTACCCGTGTTTCGTCCATATACACCTTCAATTTGCCCCGTGTATAGGCAATGGCCACATGGATCCAACGGGCATCATTACGATTGGAATAATTGATATAATCCAAGTTGGACGAAATATCCGTCAAATGTTCATATGCCCCCTCCGAACTGATTTCTATTTCCATTCCCGCATCATAATCCGGATGACTTCGCTGGTTTTTATCGTCAAAAAGATAAACGGAAATCCGGTTGCCGTTGCGCGGTTTGTAAAAATCGAATTCAATGGTAAATACCTCGGGCAAATAATCCTTGTCCGAATCTTTCAAATAAGGAACAATGGTCGGTTGGCCGGAAATAAACATCATCACTTTTTCTCCGTCCACTTCGGCTATTTCCACCTGTCCCTTGACCAAATCCCACCGGCTCGGAAATTCACCGTTTTCTTCATCCGGAGAAGGACCGTCCTCGAAAATCACCACATCGCCGGGCACAAAATCGTAACGACTCCATTTGACCGTTTGCTTAGCGGAAACATTTTCATTATTTTCCTGTCCGCTCCCGGCCTTATTATCTTCATCGGCGGATTCGCCGCGGGAACGATTTTTTTTCTTTTTTTTCTTCTTTTCTCCGCTATCCTTTCCGTCGATTTTGTCTTCCACCTTGTCATAGGCTTTATCCACTCCCCTGTCGATGCGGCGCTCGGCACGATTTTCGGCTTCTCTTTTTATTTTCTCCTTGGCATGTTCTTTCAAACGGCGCAACAATTGGGAATGAGACGGCTGGTAAACACCTCCTACCAGCAAAAGCAAAATAAAAATTCGAAAAGTACGCATAACAAGAATTTTAGGATTTCTATATCACAATTTTAGATATGATCCTTTTTCCCGTCATCATATTATGGGGTGATTTTTCTCACCCTTACGGGTGATTTTTTGATAATTTAATTGAATTTTGTATTTTAGAAAGACCTGATTAACTTTTTACAAAGACACAAATACCCAAAACGACATACCAATAGCTTATAAAAATATATTTTAACAAAATAGATTTAAATCAATAATATAATCATAACGAACAAGAGGAAACAGAAGTGTCAACAAGCCATTCGATATATAAATTGTATTTTTGTGTTTTACAAATTCGTTTTATCATGAGCAAGAAACAAAGATATACCATCACGGCCGCCCTTCCCTACACCAACGGACCCGTACATATAGGTCATTTGGCCGGTGTTTATATACCCGCCGACATTTATGCGCGATATCGCAAAGCCAAAGGAGATGATGCCGTTTTCATATGCGGATCGGATGAACATGGCGTACCCATTACGATTCGTGCCAAAAAAGAAGGCAAATCACCCCAGGAAATTGTGGATAAATATCATGCGCTCATCAAAAAGTCATTTGAAGATTTCGGTATTGCCTTTGATAATTACAGCCGCACCTCTTTGCCCTTGCATCATAAGACGGCTTCGGATTTTTTCCGTACCCTTTACGAAAAAGGAGAATTCATCGAGAAGGAAAGCGAACAACTCTACGATCCCGAAGCCCATCAGTTCCTGGCCGACCGTTTTGTAAAAGGCACTTGTCCCAAATGCGGTTATGAGGAAGCCTACGGCGACCAATGCGAACGCTGTGGCACCTCCCTAAGTCCCCTGGAGTTGATCAATCCCGTTTCGGCACTTACCGGAGCCAAACCCGTATTGCGCAAAACCAAACATTGGTATTTACCGTTGGACAAACATGCCGGTTGGCTTCGCAAATGGATTCTGGAAGGTCATCGCCATGATTGGAAACCCAACGTATTGGGCCAAGTAAAATCATGGCTCGACGACGGACTCCGTCCCCGCGCCGTAACCCGCGACCTGGACTGGGGTGTCCCCGTACCGGTGGAAGGTGCCGAAGGAAAAGTGCTCTATGTATGGTTCGACGCACCCATCGGCTACATTTCCTCCACCAAGGAATGGGCCGAAAAAACCGGAAAAGATTGGGAACCTTATTGGAAAGACCCCAACACCAAATTGATTCATTTTATCGGAAAGGATAATATTGTATTTCACACCATTATTTTCCCTGCCATGCTTCATGCCCACGGCGGCTATATCCTGCCCGACAATGTGCCGGCCAATGAATTTCTGAATTTGGAAGGCGACAAAATTTCCACTTCGCGCAATTGGGCCGTATGGCTGCATGAATACCTGGAAGATTTTCCCGGCCAACAGGACGTGTTACGTTATGTTCTGACGGCCAATGCGCCCGAAACCAAAGACAACGATTTTACCTGGAAAGATTTTCAAGCACGCAACAACAATGAATTGGTGGGTAATTTAGGCAACTTTATCAACCGCGTAGGGGTTCTGACACATAAATATTACGACGGCCTTGTGCCCGAACCCGCCTCTTTGTCCGATTCCGACCGAGAAATGCTGAAAAAAATTAGTGAATCGGCCAAACAAATCGCAGATTTGATCGAAAAATTCCGGTTCCGCGATGCTTTGGCCGAATATATGAACCTCTCCCGGGCCGGCAACAAATATTTGGCCGACAACGAACCCTGGAAAAAAATCAAAACCGACCCCGAAACGGTACGCAATATCATGTACACGGCCAACCAAATCGTTGCGGCCTTGGGTGTGCTCGGACAAGTATTCCTCCCCTTCACCGCCGAAAAAATCCTCCAAATGTGGCATTTGCCTACGCTTTCGTGGGAAGATGTGGAAAAAGGCGGCGAACTTCTTCCTCCCGGTCACCAAATCGACAAACCGCAGCTGTTATTTACCAAAATAGAAGACGACGTTATCCAAAGGCAAATAGACAAGTTGATGAAAGCCAGGAAGAGCAACGAAACCGCTTCCGCCGGTAATACCAAACCCATAAAACCCGGAATCAGCTTCCAAGATTTTCAAAAAAATGACATCCGGGTGGCCACCGTCAAGGAGGCCGAACGCGTACCCAAAACCGACAAACTCATGAAATTGAGCTTGGACACGGGAAACGGCGAAGTAACCGTGGTGTCGGGGATAGCCCAATATTTCAAACCGGAGGATTTGATAGGCAAACAGGTACTTTGGCTGGCCAATTTGCAACCGCGTAAAATAAGAGGCATCCGCAGCCAGGGCATGATTCTGATGGCCGAAGATGCCGATGGAAAATTGGTTTTGCTCGGACCCGAAAAAAGTGTAAAACCCGGTAGCTCCGTATCATAAATTTTCCAATATTAGGTAAAAAATTCCCAAATTCACCCAAAAGGGTGAAAAAAATCATACCATTTGGTGATTGACAAGGGGGGATATGATACGGTATTTTTATAGCGTTAATTATCAACCTCAAAAACCAAATGCTATGAAAAAATCACTTGTTTCCAAATTCGTTATTTTCCTGTTCCTCCTGGGAGCGGCTTTGGCCTGCAAAGGTCCCGAAGGTCCAGCCGGTCCGCAAGGTCCGCAAGGACCCGCAGGTCCCGCAGGTCCACAAGGTCCACAAGGTCCGCAAGGCCCTCCGGGTAATGCCAATGTAATTGCTTCGGATTGGATTACGCCTACTTGGGTATCGGAAACCTTTTACGGCCATCCCGCCTATAAATACGATTAGACCGTAAATGATCTAACTCAATCGGTTTATGATTCGGGGGTAGTGCTGGTATATTGGAAGAATTGGGCAAACGAAGTATATTTACTACCCAAAGATTTATCAGATGGCGATAATATTTTTGATTATTATTTTCATGTAGGCAGTATTACCCTACTTTATTATAAGCATTCCGGTGCTTCCGTATCAGAACCTCAATCCACCAACAAGTTTCGCTATGTTCTCATCCCTCAGGGAACAACATCACGACCGGCCAACAACTATAATACACTTAGACAAATCTTGTCCGAAAAAGGAGTGGACATCAACGATTACCACCAAGTTTGTGAATATTTCAACATTAAGCCCTAAGCTAACCGAAAACCACTCACCCCAATCCCCGCCTCCGCGCGGGGATTTTTTTTATGCTACCCTACCCCCCCCAAAAAAAAACCGCCTGCTACCTTAGCAGACGGTTCATCCTCGGGCGGGTGGGTAATCGGGCTCGAACCGACGACCTTCGGAACCACAATCCGACGCTCTAACCAGCTGAGCTATACCCACCGTTTTGAGCGATGCAAATATACAAAATTTTTTATTGACGCAAGACCGCGCCCGCTTTTTGTTGCAATTGCTTCAAGATTTTTTCCGTCAGTTTATCCACTTGTTTATCGTTCAATGTCTTATCATCGGAACGAAATACCAGCGACACGGCATATGACTTGGTTCCTTCCGGAATTTTGTCCCCTTCGTACACATCAAACAGATTCACTTGACGAAGAAGCTTTTTGTCCGTTTTGCGAATAATATCGTACAAATCGGCATAGCGAACACCTTTGTCCACCACCAAAGCCAAATCGCGGCGTACCGAAGGAAATTTAGGCAAGTCCTTAAATTTCATTTTCTTGCTTTCCTTCATCAGGTTCATTAACATATCCGCATCCCATTCGGCAAAATACACGGGTGCTTTGATGTCAAAGGCTTTCAGCAACGAAGGTTTAACGCTTCCGGCCGTAACCAAGGCTTTACCGCCCACACGCATTTCCACCGCATCGTTCAGGTCGGGATGATCCGAAGGTTTTTCTTCGACTTCCAAACCCAAGCGTTCCAATATCATTTCCACCATGCCTTTGAGGTGATAAAAATCCGAAGCGCCGGTTTGGGTATGCCAATTTTCGGGAAGGAAACGACCCGTAAGCAACATGGCCAAGCGGTTGTTTTCCGTATATTTTCCTTGGCGCTTAAAGTAAGCTTTGCCCCATTCGAACAAGGCCAAGTCCCTATGATGACGGTTGCGGTTGAAAGCCGTGTTTTGCAACATGGAAATCAACAAGTTTTGTCGCATCACTTCGTATTCGCGGCTGATGGGATTCAGGATTTGCACGTATTCTTCCTCCCGTGTCAAACCGGAATGCGCACCGGCTTCCTTGGCATACATGGACGGCGACATGGTTTCGGTGTATCCGTTGTGCACCAAAAGAGACGAAATTTCGTTTTCCAGTTTTTCGAAGGTCATATCGCCCTCAAATGCCACGGAATAACGGATTTTGTCGGGTATGGGCACCTTGTTGTATCCGTAAATCCGCAATATTTCTTCCACCACATCCGCCGGACGGGTCACATCCACCCGGTAGAGCGGCGCCTCCACATGCAAGCTTTCCTTGCTATCGTGAAGAATACGAAAATCCAATTGGGTCAGGATTTCCTTGATTTTGTTGGGATGCAATTCCTCTCCGATGATGCGGTTGATATATTCGTAACTCAATCCTATTTGAACCGGTTTCAGTTCTTTGGCTTCTTCTTCGGTGATGGCCGTGATCATGGCATCCGGAAGCATTTCCTTGATAAGGATGGCCGCCCACTTGATGGCAAAGGTGGTGATTTCCGGGTCCACTCCGCGTTCGAAACGAAACGACGAATCGGTTTGGATACCCAAACGCTTGGCCGTACGCCGCACCGTAACGGGATCGAAATAGGCGCTTTCAAGGAAAATATCCGTGGTGTCCGGGTCAATGGCCGATTTTTGTCCGCCTATCACGCCGGCAATGGCCATGGCTTCGGATTCGTTGGCAATCACCAGGTCCTCGGGTGTCAGGCTATACTCCTCACCGTCCAAAGCCAAAATTTTTTCTCCCTTTCGTGCGTTTCGCACAATGATTTTGTTGCCTTTGATTTCCTGCAAATCGAAGGCGTGCATGGGTTGGCCTATATCCAACATGACGAAATTGGTCACATCCACAATATTGTTTTTGGGATTGATTCCCACGGCACGCAAACGTTGTTGCAACCATTCCGGCGAAGGTTCCACCTTCACGTTCTGAATCACCAAACCCACATAGTGCGGACATTTATCGCCTTCCTCAATATCGATGCTTACGGGTTTGATACGGTTTTCGGTGATAAATTTCGACACGCTGCGTTGCATGAATTTCACCTTTTCGCCTTCCACATGCAGTTTGGCTTTCAGGTCGCGCGCCACCCCGTAGTGGCTCATGGCGTCGGCACGGTTGGGTGTCAGTCCGATTTCAAAAACCCAATCCGCTCCTTTCAACACTTGTTTGAAAGGCGTTCCGGCCGGAATGTTATCGTCCAACACCATAATGCCGTCGTGGTTGTTTCCCAAACCCAGTTCGTCCTCGGCACAAATCATACCGTAGCTTACTTCGCCGCGGATTTTTCCTTTTTTGATTTTAAATTTTTCACCCGTCACGGTAACCAATTCCGTTCCTATGGTGGCCACCGGCACGGTTTGTCCTTCGGCCACATTGGGAGCCCCGCAGACGATTTGCACGGGTTTTCCGTCGCCCAAATCCACTTCCGTTACCGACAATTTATCCGCATTGGGATGTTTCCACACTTTGAGCACTTTGCCCACCACAACGCCGTCCAAATTTCCGGCCGCCGGCACATATTCTTCGGTTTTTTCCACTTCCAGGCCGATATCCGTAAGAACGGCCGCCACTTCTTCGGCGGTTTTTTCAAGCGGCAAAAAACTCTTCAACCAGTTATATGAAATCTTCATAAAGGCAATTATTTTCGAGCATACAAAGGTATTATTTTAACCCGTGTTTTACAACATGAACCCGTCTTTATCCCCGCTTAATATTTAATGAAGTATGATTTCCCGGTTTCCGGTTCGTCTTTCGTTATGAAAATAATAGGGAGGGCGCGTCCCTTCCTCATGCCTGCCCGCAAGGCCGCGGGTCGGGTGCTCCGCTAATAGTTCGCTCGGGTCTGCTCTCGGTCGGCGTGCGGCGTACGGTGGCTTCCGTTGGTCGCCTCCGCCGCCGCGCCGAACCTTCGGCATCCCCTTCGCGCCCTGCCGCTACGCCCCCTCGCGCAAAGCCAACGCGCAGGCCAACGGCGGCGGGAAACGGAAAACATGGAATGTAGAACGGGAAACGGGAAACGTGGAACGAATAACGTTCAATCTGAAACGGTTACCGGAATGTAAAGACGCCGTACACGGCGTCTCTACAAAATCGACAAATAAAAAATCCGAAACACCGGTATAATCCGTGTCATCTGCGCCACCTGCGTCCAAAAAACCACGTTCCCCGTTTACCGTGTCCCGTGTCCCGAAAATGCACCGGTCATCCGTCCTTTCTCCTCCTTCCCGGATTTGGGATTTGGGACTTAGGATTTGGGTTTTCATTTTTTAATGTTCATAGAATAAACCGTGTTCCATAGAAGGAGATTGCTTTCCGCCTGAGGCGGACGCTGCACTTCGTATCGTTCGCAATGACCTCACCGGTCATCCGTCATCGATCAAGTCGATTTAACGATTGCATCCGCCTGAGACGGACACGGCGATTTAACGATTCCACGATTGAACGGTTTAACAGAAATACGAGATTCCTCAGTCGTAAACTCCTTCGGAATGACAGATGTAACCATTTGATTTAATTAAAATTAAGGTGTCGGTTTATCGATTGCACGGTTGCACGATTCAACGGTTTAACAGAAATAGGAGATTCCTCCCGCCAGAGACGGACACGGCGATTTAACGATTCCACGATTGAACGGTTTGACAGAAACAGGAGATTCCTCAGTCGTAAACTCCTTCGGAATTACAGATGTAACTATTTGATTTAGCTAAGGTTAAGGATAAACTATGAAAAGGCTAAAAGCTAACGGCTAATGGCCAACAGCTAGTATTCACGGTTTAACAGAAATCCACCAATCTATTCAACTCTTCAACTTTTCAACTATTCAACAGAAATAACCGGTTCAACAATTCCACGATTCAACGGTTTAACAGTAAAAAAAAGCCCTCCGCCGTAGCAGAAGGCTTTTTGAGAAAGTATACATTAATATTAATTACGATACCAATTCCTGCACCTTGTCGGCGGCTTCCTGGAATTCGGTGACAAAATGGACGGGAATGCCGCTTTTTTCAATCAGTTCCTTGGCTTTGTCGGCGTTGGTACCTTGCAGGCGCACGATGATGGGCACGTTGATTTCGCCTTTCATGTTGTTGTAGGCATCCACCACGCCTTGGGCCACGCGGTCGGCGCGAACGATACCGCCAAAGATGTTCACCAGGATGGCTTTCACCTTGGGATCGCGCAGGATGATACGGAAACCTTTTTCCACGCGCTCGGCATCGGCCGTTCCGCCCACGTCCAGAAAGTTGGCCGGATCGCCGCCGGATTGCTTGATCAGGTCCATGGTGGCCATGGCCAGGCCGGCACCGTTGACCATACAACCCACATTGCCGTCCAGCGCCACATAATTGAGGTCGGCGGCTTTGGCTTCCACTTCGATGGGATTTTCTTCACGCACGTCGCGCATGGCGGCAATGTCCGGATGGCGGAACAGGGCATTGTTGTCGATAACCACCTTGCTGTCCACCGCCAGGATTTTGTCGTCGGACGTTTTCAGGACGGGGTTGATTTCGAAGAGCGAAGCATCATTGTCGGTATAAGCCTTGTAAAGCGCTTTTACGAATTTGACCATTTCCTTGAAGGCTTGGCCTTTCAATCCCAGGTTGAAAGCCACGCGGCGGGCTTGGAAATCCTGCAATCCGTGGGCCGGGTCGATATATTCCACAAAGATTTTTTCGGGTGTTTTTTCGGCCACTTCCTCGATGTTCATACCGCCTTCGGGCGAGTACATGATCATATTGCGTTCCTTTTCGCGGTTGAGCATCACGCTCATATAGTATTCTTCGGGTTCCGAAGATCCGGGATAGTACACGTCCTCGGCTACCAGCACTTGGTGAACGATTTTGCCGTCCTTGCCTGTTTGGGGCGTAACGAGGCGCATACCCAGGATTTCCTTGGCTTTTTCATAGACTTCGTCAAGGTTTTTGGCCAATTTCACGCCGCCGGCCTTTCCGCGGCCTCCGGCATGCACTTGGGCTTTGATCACAAAATACTTAGTTCCGGTTTCTTCGGCCAGTTTTTTGGCCATTTCCACGGCTTCTTCGGGCGTGGTGGCCACATAACCGCGTTGAACGCGCACACCGGCGCGGCTCAATATTTCTTTGCCTTGATATTCGTGTAGGTTCATAACAATGATTTTTTCGGCCATGAATTTAATAAGCTTTTCCCATTACGAAACGGGAAAATGTCATAAAAAGGGGGGATTCAAGTTACGGCAAAAACATTCATTGGAAAGGTTTTAAGGATAATATTATGAAAAATGAATTTGTAAAATTTTTATTCAAAACCTGGATTTACAAGCATTATAATAATTTCAAAGCATGATCAGAAGCAAAAATTATCATTTTTTAAACAGAATGGCAATTTTTGTATCAATATTATTTTCATGTACATTGACAAGGTTTTTGGTATTTAAAAAAAATCTTTTAATTTTGTTGATTAAATAAACCAATAAAACCTTTGTATTATGAAAAGAACTATTCTTTTACTGGTCTTCTCGCTTGCCATATGGTGGCAGGGAAATGCTCAGGCTGTTAACGAGCCTGCAAACTGGCCTAATACGGCTTGGACATTAGACACAATAGCTCATACGGGAAGTAATCCTATGGACATTGAAGCTAATCCAACTGTGGATGATCACTTCGCTTTTGACGATGATGATACCGGAAGCGGATCTCATGACGAGCTAGCAGCCGAATCTCCCGTAATTGATCTTACATCTGCCTTTAATGCCGGAGAAACAAATATTTTTATTGAAGGAGAGTATGTTTACAATAACGCTTCTTCTAGTGAAAAATTAGCTATCCAATATTGGGATGCTGATAATAATAGCTGGGAAGATATTTACGTGTTTCCCAACGAAGATACTGATTCAGCACCTACGGATAATTATTGTTCAGGTACAGCGGTTTCCTATCAAGCTATTTTGGATATATCAGGTTTTACCGATACTCAATTGAGTGGATTCAAATATCGTATATATTATAATGACAATACTTCCAGTTCTGACGGTTGGAGATGGGGTTTTTGTTTTTCCTCGCCTACCCTATATAGTGCCGGATATACCCCTCCCGAAATTTCCGTAACCATTAATCCTGATTGTGATAACGATCAATTCAGTGTAGATGTTAAAATCACCGATATGGGAGGTTCTTCCTCCATTACCATTTCCGATGACCAAGGAAGTGCCACCCAACAAGTAAGCGATACTAGTACTGTGGTAACATTCGGTCCTTATCCCAATACCACAGAAGTTGTCATTACCGCTACCAGTGATGACGACAGCACCGTATCCAGCAGCGAAACAGTACAATATTTCTGCCCTCCCGACAATGATCAATGTGCCGACGCCATCGAATTGACCGTCGAAACGGATTGTAATGATCCCGTTATCGCATATAATAATAATGCTACGGATTCCGGCGTCGAAAGCCCCGGATGTGCTAACTATCAAGGTGGAGACATCTGGTTCTACGTTACTGCGTCACAAGACATTGATACCCTTATTTTTGAAACCAAACGTGTATCCGGTAGTGATTTTACCGACAGTGGTATGGCCGTTTACACGGGAGATTGCAATAACCTCACTTTGGTGCAATGTGATGATGATGGTGGTGAAAGCACCATGTCCAAAGTTACTGTCGATAATGTTGCCGCCGGAACAACTTATTATGTTAGAGTATGGGAATACGGCAATAATAGCTTTGGTGAAGTTGGCGTTTGTGCCTACGCACCCAATCTGAGTGCTAACAACAGTCTCACAGCCGATGAATTCACCTTCTACCCCAACCCCACTAATGGCACCATTTCCTGGAACGCCAAAGGAAACATCGACCGTGTTCAAATCACCAACATGGCCGGTCAAGTATTGATAAGTTTGGATAACCCGCAAACCGACCATCTGAACATAAGCCGCCTGAGCAACGGCATTTACCTACTGAACGTGTGGATGGACGGCAAGAAAGGTGTTTACCGTATCATCAAAAAATAACAAAAGCATAACCTTTCGAAAAAGGCGATCCTTCGGGGTCGCTTTTTTTATTATACGGCAACTTATTATAAGTTTGTAAAACCGCTAAATGGTTATTTATTTTTTTGAGGGCGTCCGCGCACCGGCCGTCCATAGTCGGTCATGCTTGCCCTCATCGATTTCCCGGCCGGCATGCCCTCCTTGGACGGCTCGGCCGCGGACCGGGTGCTCCGCTCATATGTACTCGGCCTTGCTCTTGTTCGGCGCCAACGCTTGCCCACACCCAGTCCTCCGCTTGCCTTCCCGCCGCGGAAT
>JAADEB010000057.1 GCA_013153655.1 Chlorobiota bacterium | reverse complement strand
TTTTGTGTTGTTATTTTTGTTTTAATACCCTAAATATAAGCAATTTAAATCACTTTCCAAATTTTTTATATTAGAAAATTAGGGATTCAACTATTCAACAGAATTTCCCGGTTCAACGATTCAACGGTTTAACAGAATAAACCACATTCCCCGTTCTCCGTTTCTCGCGTTCCGAAAATGCACCCGTCACCGGTCACCGGTCATCAGTCAAACCGATTTAACGATTGCACGGTTTAACGGTTTAACGGTTTAACAAATTGCAAATCAATCTATTCAACTTTTCAACCCTTCAACAGAATTTCCCGGTTCAACGATTCAACGATTTACCACCCCTCTCCCACAACAATCCCCCAAATCCCTTATCTTTGTACCCATGAGCCTACGCAGATTTTTTTATTCCCTTACGGCTTTAAGCCTTATGCTTGCCGCCTGCGCCCGAATGGGACGTCCCGAAGGCGGTAAAAAAGACACCGTTCCGCCCAAGGTGGTCGCCGCCACGCCGCCTTCCGGAACCGTTAATTTCCACGGCGACAAAATCATCATCCGTTTCGACGAACTCATCCAGCTGGACAACCCGCTCCAAAAGGTGGTTTTCTCACCGCCCCTGTCCAAAAAACCCGTCATCAAACCCACCGGCTATCCCGACCGCAAAATCGAAATCCGGTTCAAGGAATCCTTGCGTCCCAACACCACCTACACCGTCTTTTTCGGTGATGCCATCAAGGATTTTCACGAAGGCAACGTATTGCAAAATTATTCCTATGTATTTTCCACCGGTCCGCAATTGGACAGCCTACGCCTGAGCGGCAAAGTGGTCTCGTTGCCCGAAGGGAAATTACCCGAAAACGTCATCGTAGGCCTCTATCCGGTCAAAAATTTTTCCGACAGCCTTATCTATCGCCGGCCGCCCTATTACCTCACCAAGGCCGGCATGCAAGGCCGTTTCGAACTGCGTAACCTCGCCGCAGGCGATTACTACCTCATCGCCTTTGCCGACGAAAACAAAAACCTCACCTACCAACCCGGCGACGAACGCATCGCCTTCCTGCCCAAGCCTGTTCACCTGCCGTCGGATTCGGCCCACACGCTCTACCTCTTTGCCGAACCCAAGCGTTTCAACCTGAAAGACATTCAAGCCCGAAGCGCCCGCCACTGGGTGGCTTCCTTCGAAGGCGATACACGCGGCATACACCCCGCCGTACCCGGCAAAACGCTGAAAGATTATATCTCCGGCGACAATCAATGGCACCTGTGGATCAAACCCGTGTCCAAAGGCGAAAAAACGGATTTCCTCTTCCTGCGCCAAGGCGATACTTTGGCCCGCTTGCGTCGCCAAGTGACGGAACAACCCGTGGACACCTTCGTGGTCAAATGGGACAAAAACGAACTCTATCCCATCGACAGCCTGCGCCTGCTGACCAACATGCCTTTGACCCGGCTCACTTCTTCGGACGGCATTCGTATCACACCCCGCCATTCCAAGGACCGCTGGCGCATCGACCGCCAAGGCCTGTGGATTTTCTATCCCGCACCCGCCACCGGACGCGAAAAAATCGTCCTGGAAATTATGCCGGGAACTTTGGAAAATTTCGCCGGACTCACCAATCCCGACACCCTTAGGCAAACCGTCAAGCTGCGTCCCGTCACCGAAACCGGAAACTACACCTTGATTTGGAAAGACCGCCCGGCCGGAACCATTGTGGCCGAACTCACCGGTCCCAAAGGCGAAAAAACGGTGCGCCGCCAAGTAAAAGAACGCGATTCCGTGTTTGTGTTTCGCTACCTGCCGCCCGGCAAATACCGCCTGCGGTTTATCATCGACCTAAACGGCAACGGCCGCTGGGACGAAGGCTCGTGGCGGGAACGACGCCTGCCCGAACCCGTGTTGTTCTACAACAAACCCATAGAAATACGCGCCCGCTGGGACTTGGAGGAAACCTTTATAAGCCGGAACAAGAAATCCGCCGGCGCTTTACCCGCCAAAGGATTCAAAGGCATGCACTGACGAAATCATAATTTTGTTGTAATTTTATCGTTTGAGAATTCAAGCAAAAGAACGAACCGATATATGGGAAAAATCATCGCCATAGCCAATCAGAAAGGAGGAGTGGGTAAGACCACCACGGCGGTTAACCTGGCCGCGGCTTTGGGTGCTTTGGAGAAAAAAGTGCTGCTCATCGATGCCGACCCGCAAGCCAACGCTTCCTCCGGTTTGGGTATCGATATCGACAGCCGGCCCGAAGGAACCTACGAATTGCTCGAAGGAATCCGCATGGCCGAAGACGTCATCCTGCCCACCGGATCGCCCAATGTGGACATCATTCCCTCGCATATCAACCTGGTAGGCGTGGAAATCGAAATGGTGGACAACGAAAACCGCGAATACCTCCTGCGCAACGCACTGAAAAACATCAAGCACCGCTACGATTATATCCTCATCGACACGGCACCTTCGCTCGGCCTTATTACCCTCAACGCCCTTACCGCCGCCGATTCGGTGATCATTCCCATTCAATGCGAATATTTCGCCCTCGAAGGTTTGGGAAAATTGCTCAACACCATCAAAAGCGTGCAGGAGCTCCACAATCCCGACCTGGACATCGAAGGCATGCTCCTGACCATGTACGATTCGCGCCTCAAACTTTCCAACCAGGTGGTGGAAGAAGTGAAAAAGCATTTCGGCGACATGGTGTTCAAAACCATCATCGCCCGCAACGTGCGCCTGAGCGAAGCCCCCAGCCACGGCGAAAGCATCCTGGCCTATGATGCCGACAGCCGCGGCGCCGTCAATTACCTGAACTTGGCCGCGGAACTCATCCGCAACAACGAACAAACCGAAAATTCCGAACATCATGGCCAAAACCAATAAAAAACAACGTTTGGGTCGCGGTCTCGACGCCTTGCTCAAATCCGACAAGGTGCAATCCGCCTCCGATTCCGGAGCCAAACAAATTATCGGCAATATCATCGAAATTCCCGTGGACCGGATCCAAACCAATCCCTACCAGCCGCGTACCCAATTCGATGAAGAAGCCCTGCGCGAACTGGCTTCCTCCATCAAGGAACTGGGTATTATCCAACCCATCACCGTTCGCAAGGAAGGCCGCGACAAATTCATCGTCATCTCCGGCGAACGCCGCCTGCGTGCCGCCAAAATGGCCGGCCTGGACAAAATTCCCGCCTACGTACGCCTGGCCAACGACCGCGAAATGCTGGAAATGGCCCTGGTGGAAAACCTCCAACGCGAAGACCTGGACCCGATTGAAGTGGCCCTGTCCTTCCGCCGTATGATTGAAGAATTGGGTCTTACGCAAGAAGAAATGTCCGAACGCGTCGGAAAAAAACGCAGCACCATCACCAATTACCTGCGCCTCCTGAAACTGGATCCCATTATCCAAAGCGGTATCCGCGACGGCTTTATCGGCATGGGACACGGACGCGCCCTTATCAACATCGAAGACCCGGACGTGCAATTGGATATCTACAAAATCATTCTCGAAAAAAAACTGTCGGTCCGCCAAACCGAAGAATTGGTGCGTCAATACCGCGAAGGCAAAATCCTGGAAGTGAAACCCAAAACCAAGAAACCCGCCAAACCCGGCGACGTCAAATGGTGGGAAAAACAATTGCGCCAAAAAATTCATCCCAAAACCTCCGTGCGCTGGCAGGGAGATTACACGGGAAAAATCGTCATACCTTTTTCTAATCGCGAAGAATGGGAAAAATTATTGTCTTTATTGCAGGATTGATTTGGCCCCTGTTGCTCACGGCCCAACAAACCGACTCCACCGCCACGGTGGACAGCTTACCCCGGACCATGCAAGGCTTGCAAAACGCCGCACCCGCCGATTCCGCCTCCGTTTCCATTTACAAGGACCTGATCAATGCGCCCGCCCGCGCGGCCTTCTATTCGGCCGTATTGCCCGGATTGGGTCAGGCCTATAACCGGCAATATTGGAAAATTCCCATCGTGTATGCCACCATCGGCGGTGCCTTGTATTTCTACCGGCAAAACCAAACGGAATACCTGCGCTACCGAGACGCTTATCAAAAACGCCTGCTCGGCCAAACGGACGAATTTCCCGAGCTTTCCACCGACCTGCTTGTAAAAGCCCAAAGCTACTACCGCCGCAACCGCGATATTTCGCTCATGGCCGCCGTGGCTTTCTACGTGCTCAACATCCTGGATGCCAACGTGTCGGCACATCTGCGCCAGTGGAACATCAACGACCGCCTGAGCCTGCAACCCGTGGTGATGCCCCAATCCGCCTACGGGACCGGCCTCAGCCTGGGGTGGCGATTCTGACATCCAACGTCATCCATAAAAGCAATAGAACAATCAAGCCTCTAAATTTGTAAAATAGATATATGAATTGAATTTGCTTAAAAAAACCGGTTATATATTTTTATCCGTTTCTCTTTTTCGGGAAAAACCCGTAAATCTTTTGATTTATACGGCAGGTCTTTTGTAGAGCATTGCCATATATTTATTATGTGCCTAATTCAATTAAAAAAATATATCTGTACATAAAGGTCCTTGTCCTAAGACAGGTATGACCGGATATTGAAGTTGATTCCCCATTTTTTCTTAATATTCGTATTATTGCAATATGAGTGGACAAGAAAAATTCGTAGAAGGATTTTCCAAAAAAAGCAAGGCCGAAAAAATCCGGTGGTTGACCGCACATTATTTGAATAATGATTCGCGTGCCGTCGAACGGTTGATGCGTTATTGGCATACGGACAAAGAAATTCAGGAACGTCACGAAAATTTTATCGAAAATACCCTTTCCAATTATTGGTTACCCTATGCCGTGGCGCCCAATTTTTTGGTAAACGGACGTGTGTATGCCGTGCCCATGGTTACCGAAGAAAGTTCGGTGGTGGCGGCGGCGGCCAAGGGAGCCAAATTTTGGTACCGTTACGGCGGGTTTCATGCACGGGTTTTATCCACGGTCAAATACGGACACATTCATTTTATCTATAAAAACGATCCGGAAAAATTAAAGAATTTCGTGGACGAAACTACACCGCTTTTTATGGAACGCCTTCGGCCCTTTACGGCCAATATGGAAAAACGCGGCGGCGGGATTTTGTCGGTGGAACTGGAAGACCTTAGGCATAAATTACCCGGCTATTTTACCCTGACATTCCGCTTTGAGACGGTGGACAGCATGGGGGCCAATTTTATCAACACCATCCTGGAAGAATGGTCCGATTATATGCGAGAAAAATACCCCGATTACGGTCCGGCGGAGGATTTGGACATCGTCATGAGTATTTTATCCAATCACAATCCCGAATGCCGGGTGAGGGTGGAGGTGGAGGCACCCGTGGAGGATTTGGAGCGTCAAACGGGACTTGAAGGTTATGCCGCAAAAATGAAAACGGCCTTTGATATGGCCCGGGTGAATCCTTTTCGCGCCGTTACCCACAACAAAGGGATTATGAACGGGGTTGATGCGGTGGTGTTGGCCACGGGCAACGATTTCAGGGCGGTGGAAGCCGGCGCTCATGCCTATGCGGGCAAAGATGAAGGTTACACATCACTCAGCCGGGCTTTTTTGGAAAACGGACGATTGGTTTTACGCCTGGATTTGCCTTTGGCCGTAGGTACGGTGGGCGGTATGACCGGTTTGCATCCACTGGCGGACTTGTCCATGGAAATATTGGGCCGTCCGGATGCGCGCCGTCTGATGAATATTATGGCTTCGGTGGGCTTGGCGCAGAATTTTTCGGCCGTGCATTCCCTGGTAACCGAAGGTATTCAAAAGGGACATATGAAAATGCATTTGCAAAATATCCTGATGCGCTTGGATGCCACGCCCGGCGAAGCGGCGCAAATCCGAAAGATTTTCGAGAACCGAAAAGCCCATGTTCATTCGGTTAAAGAAGCCTTGGAAAAACTCAGAAAAAAATAAATAGCCTTATGACTATTTTGGAACCTTTGCATGTGGCAAGCCACGGAAAATTGCTCATCACCGGTGAGTATGCCGTCCTTCACGGTGCCCGGGCTTTGGCCGTTCCCGTAAAATTCAAACAACACCTCTACGTGCAACCCCATTTGGAGTCGCATATCAAATGGGAAAGCATCCTGCCCGACGGCTCCGTGTGGATGGAAGCCACCTACACGCGGGATTTGAAACATCAAACGTCCGGTCGTAAAACTTCGGAATCCCGGTTGATTCAGAATATATTGTCCGTTATCCATCGTATGCAACCGCATCTTTTCAGGCGCGGATACAGCCTTCGAAGCGTATTGGAATTTTCGCCGGAATGGGGCATGGGCACTTCGTCAAGTTTGGTGGCCAACCTGGCCAAATGGACGCAAGTAAATCCCTTTGACCTTCTGGATCAAACTTTCGGCGGAAGCGGCTACGACGTGGCCGTAGCCACCGGAGGCAAACACTTGCTTTTCGAATACCGGGATGGCCGGCGCCGGTGGTGTTTTACGGAATGGAAACCCCGGTTCAGAAAACATATTTATTTCGTTCATCTCAACCGCAAGCAAAACACCGCCAAGGTGTTGAAAAAATACCGCAACCTCCGGTTCCGCCCCGAACAAATAGAACGAATAACGGCTATTTCCGAAGAAATCGTTCATTGCCATAGCCGTAAACGTTTTCGTGAGTTAATTGACGAACATGAATCTCTTATAGGAAAAGTGCTCCAACGCAAGCCCGTTCGCGAAACCTTGTTCCCCGATTTCGAAGGGAGCATCAAAAGCCTGGGTGCCTGGGGCGGCGACATGATTATGGCCGTTGGCGATGGCGACACGCCGGCTTATTTTCGCGATAAAGGTTATCCGGTTATCTTTTCCTATAAGGATTTAATCGCCCCCGCTTGAACCGGCGGAAGGATGTAGCCGTTCATATAAAAGGCGGGCTCTTTTGGGTCCCAACACTTTTGCCAATTCCTCCACGGAGGCTTGTTCGATGCGGGGCATGCTGCCGAAATGCCGCAAGAGTTTGACGGCGGTTTTTTCCCCGATTCCCGGCAGTGAAGTAAGGCGCGTTTGGACGCTTTTCCGGTCTCTTCGTTTGCGGTGGAGACGCAGTCCGAAACGGTGGGCTTCGTTGCGGATTTGTTGAATGATTTTGAGGGTTTCGGAACGTTTGTCCAAATAAAGGGGCAGGGGATCGCCGGGACGGTAAATTTCTTCCAGCCGTTTGGCAATACCGATTAATTGAACTTGGTTTTCTATACCCAATTTTCGGAGGCTTTCCATGGCGGCGTTCAATTGTCCTTTTCCGCCGTCGATAACCACCAATTCCGGTAAGTCTTTTCCTTCGTCCAGCAGGCGTTTGTAGCGGCGATACACCACCTCGCGCATGGCGGCATAGTCGTCGATGCCTTCCACGGTTTTGATTTTAAAATGGCGGTATTCCTTTTTGGCGGGTTTCAATTGGTGGAAAACAACGCATGAGGCGGTTTTTTCGGTCCCTTGGGTATGGGAAATGTCGAAACATTCCATTTTGAAGGGTAATTTATCCAGCCGCAGGTCGGTTTTGACTTGTTCCAGCAGGCGGCGTTTGTGTTCTTCGGGGTTCTTGATTTGCAATTGTTTACGCCGTTCGATTCGGAAGTAACGGGCGTTTTTTTCCGAGAGGTCAAGCAATTTTTTCTTATCGCCGCGCCGGGGGACGGTTTGGCGTGTTTTCAAAGGAATTTCCACCCGGAAAGGCACGATGATTTCCTTGACGGTACGGGAAAATTGGGTGTAGATATCTCCGATGGCCGCCGCCAGAATTTCCTCGTCGGTTTCATTCCATTTGCGACGGATTTCCATATTCTTGGCGCGGATAATGGAGCCGTTGGCCACTTCCATAAAATTGACATAAGCACGTTGGGGGTCGGCTATGAGAGAAAACACCGCCACATTGCCCAATTTGGGATTCACCACGGTGGAGCGTGCCTGGTAATGGTTCAGTGCATCCATTTTGTCTTTGAACCATTGGGCTTTTTCAAAGGCCAGGCGGTTGGCGTGTCCCAGCATTTGTTGTTCCAAATAAGCCATGGCGGGGCGAAAATTGCCTTTGAGGATTTCGCGGATGCGTTTTATATTTTCCCCGTAGTCTTCTTCGGTTTGTCCGCCGGTACAGGGTGCTTTGCACCGGCCCAAATGATATTCCAGGCACACTTGATATTGGCCGCGGGCAATTTTTTCGGGACGTAAATCCAGTTTGCAGGTACGTAAGGGAAACAGGTCGTGAATCAATTCCAACAGGGTTCGTGCCATATAGACCGAGGGATACGGACCGAAATATTCGCCGGCACCCTTTTCCCATCGGCGGGTGAGTTCCACACGTGGGAAGGCTTCATGACGAATAACGATCCAGGGATAGGTTTTATCGTCTTTGAGCAAGATATTGTAGCGCGGCTTGTGGTGCTTGATTTGGATGTTTTCCAGCAGGAAGGCTTCGGTTTCGTTTTCCGTAACGATATGATCCAATCGTTGCATGCGTTGCATCAGTAAGGCATGTTTGCCGGTGGGAGTCTTCGAAAAATAAGACATAACCCGTTTTCGCAAATCCTTGGCTTTTCCTATATAAATGATTTTTCCGTCCTTGTCATAAAAACGGTAAATCCCCGGCAGACGGGGCAACAAACGGGCTTGTTCGCGGACCGGATGTGTTTTTTTTTTTATTCATTGTGATAGCGAAGGCCGGATTTTCCTATGTTCAAAGGTAAAAATTTGGTATGTAATTTGCGGAATGCTCCCGGTGAGGGCTAATATTATCTTAATGAATAAACAAAGAATGATAAATAAGATTCAAAAACAAATGATTATCTTTGTTGCATACAAGCTTATTTCCGGGGTATGTTAAATAAAATGCGACATATTTTTTTCATCTTCATAATATTCCTGTCATCTTTGTGGTCACAGGAGAAAGACCCGTTGCCCCTGTATGAATCCATCTTGGAAATGCAAGTGGCTTCCTACCGTTTGTCGCGTGACAAGCTCTATGAGATTTATTTTCCGGATTTCGAACTCATCCAACCCGACATGGGCCAAGCCATCACCATAAGCGAACAAACCATCGGAAACATTTTGGAATCCATCGAAGGCACGGGTATGGAAGAGCAATTCGGCGCGGTGGAAGATATTTGGAACAATATGCGTTTGGGCATGCTGAATCCTTTGTCCGAAAAGGAATTCGTTAAGTTTTATTACGATTGTAAAACCATGGACCAATTGCTTTCGGTGATGGCCGATACCTTGGAGGAACGCTTGGTGAAAACCCATCCGGATATACGCGACATACGGCTGAAATACGAGATTCGCAAAGCGGTTTATTTGACCAACATAGGATACATCACCGCCCATTATCCGTTGAGCCAAAGTCTCAAAGGCATATTGAGGGAATCCGTTGGCAAAGCCAAGGCTTACCTGAACGAAATACGCCGGCGCAAGGCGGGAACGGCCGGGGCATCGGTGCCCATGTTGGCACAAGTGCTCAATGACTGGAATTTCTATTATTTCAATCTCCATAATGTGCTTTTCTCGCCCGAAAAGACCCTTTTTTCCATGGCCAACACCCTGAATTTGCATATTTACCTTATGTTTAACCCCGCCAAAACCACCGCATATAGATGAAAAAAATCCTGTTTACGGTTTTATTTATCGGATGGGCGGGCACCCGGGTGCTACACGCGCAATATGACGTTAATCAACTGACTGTTCTCTACGAACAGAGCCTCGAAGCACGAGCCTACACCGACCGGCTGATGCTGGATTGGATTCTGAAAGAACAGGCTATCAATCCCGTGGATACCCGAAAAAAATGGAAGGCCGACCGCCAACATTTTCTGGCACTTTTGGATACTATCTCCAACAAAGTACCGTCTCAGAGCGATGAATTGGTCAAACAGGCCGAAAAACTGCGGCGAAAATCCGAAATGTGGATGCAATGGCTGATCAATGCCGAAAGCAACAAGTCCTCCCAGGTCAAACAATTGGCCAAATGGTATAAAATCACCGTGGATGCCGAGGAACAATTTATCCGTACCTTGCAAAAATATTTGGGGATGGACGAGCAGACCCTTTCTCATATCGACAACGCCCTGCGTTTCTATTCCGACGCACAAAGAGCTTTCGGTTCCTATCTGTTGCAACACAAAGCATACCGCTCGGCTTTTGTTTCCAAGGGATTTGCCGAAGGCAACGGTTCGGACTTGTTCGATAAGGCCTTGTCCCGCGTGAAAAAATTATTTGAAGTTTACGGAAAAGATCCCGGCATGCGGCGACAATTGAAATCCCTTTATGCCGACCTGGTGTTTTTCAAGCAAGCCGTGGACCGCCGCTACGACCCGCGCGTGTTTTATACTTCATTTGACAAATTCAACCGCAAATTCGATCGATTTGTACAAGACCTTTTTAAAAACAACAAATGGATTTGATGAAAAAAATAGGGCTCCTGTTGCTGACCTTCTGGTGGATGATTTCACCGGCCCAGGAAATCCGTGAGGTGACGGACGACCAAGCCTACGAAGCCGTTCGCGCACTCAATAATACGGTTCTGCATGTTTTGGAAAATTATTTTTTCTATCTCCAAGGAGTGGATCCGGAACATACTTCGGCCCAATTGGACGAATCCATCGCTCTGAGCCAAAACCATTTGCTTACGCTGGAACAATACACGCTCCGGCATCCCGGTCATTCGGCCTATTTCCAACAAACTGCGGCTTACTGGACCGGTATTCGCAACAAGTGCGTTCATACACCCGTCAAAGGAATGGAGCAAAAATTATTGCAATACTACGACCGCCTTGCACAAACCTTGCGGCATTGGGCCAAGCAAATCAAACCGGGAATGCGGGAACAATCCCCTTCGGAAATGTTGCCCGATTATGCCGCCGGCCTTCATTATCTTTCCTTACTGTATATTCTGTACGAACGTACCGGAGATACGCGTTTCAAGACCCTTTTGGAAGCCAAATTGTCCATATTTAATGTCCGTAACAACAAGTTTTGGAGCATGCTCTTCAATAACGAAAAAGCCGACAAATCCCGCTTGAATGAATTGGCTTCGCGCATTCGCCGTTTCCGCAAAATAATCCGGAAAAAACAAACCGAACCCGAGGATGTTTACACCGAATCCTTTGCCATTACGGAAGGTTTGGAAAAATTAATAAACCTTACTTCCAAAGAACATTAGGATAAAAGGTCAAAGGAGAAAGTGTTTTTGGGAAACGTAGAACGGTAAACGTGGAACGGTAAACGTAATAAAAAGTCACAGGGTCATTAACCGATTTAATCCGCCTGAGGCGGACATGGCGATTCAACGATTCCATGATTGAACGGTTTAACAGAAATAGGAGATTCCTCAGTCGTAAACTCCTTCGGAATGACAGATGTAACACTTTGATTTAGTTAATGTTAAGGTTAAAGTTAAAGTCCCCATTCAACGATTTAACGATTTAACGGTTTAACGATTTAACAAAAAACCACGTTCCCCGTTCCCCATTTCCCGTTTCCCGAAAATGCACCGGCTACCGGTCATCGGTCATCCGTCATTATACCGGTTTAACGATTTAACGATTGCACGATTTAACAAAACTCCCCGCTCATTTTTTCGTATCTTTGCTTTAATAAGCGCATTTATGGCCAAGCAACAAGTCAATTACACCGAAGAACACA
>JAADEB010000060.1 GCA_013153655.1 Chlorobiota bacterium | reverse complement strand
AGGGGGAGGAGCGATATGAGGCGAAGGGGCGCCATAGCACGGCCGGGAAACGCCGGCGTACAGCGGGGAGCCGCCGTTTTCCCGTAGCCGTGCATGAGCGACCCGAGCCGAATACAAGCGGACAGCCCGGTCCGGCCGAGCCACCCAAGGAGTACCGGCATCCTCCAAGGGGCCGGGACGACTATGGGTGGCCGGTGCGGAGGCGCCCGAAACATAAAAATAAAAGGCCGGAACCGTCCGAAGCGTCAATCCGTTTTTTTTACCGAAATTTGCCTAAAAAGATATCATCATGCCTATTGTTGCCATTGTAGGACGGCCCAATGTGGGAAAATCGGCTTTGTTCAACCGCCTTATCGGCCAACGCAAAGCCATAGTGGACGATTTGGAAGGCGTTACGCGCGACCGTATATACGGAAAATCGGATTGGAACGGAAAGGAATTCACCGTAATCGACACGGGCGGTTATGTGGAAGGGTCCGACGACGTGTTTGAGAAAGAAATCCGCGACCAAGTGGAAATCGCCCTCGACGAAGCCGATGCCATCCTCTTTGTGGTGGACAGTCAATCCGGCATTACACCCCTGGACGAGGAAGTGGCCAAAATCCTGCGCCAAACCCGGAAACCCGTGTTTGTGGTGGTCAATAAGGTGGACAACACCAAGCGCATGGACGACGTATGGGAATTTTACAACCTGGGATTCGAAAACGTGTTTCCCGTGTCGGCCATCAACGGCAGCGGCACCGGCGATTTGTTGGACGAATTGGTAAAGGTACTTCCCGAAGAACAGGAGGAAAAACGCGACGAAGGGGTGCCCGTGCTGACCGTGGCCGGACGTCCCAATGTGGGAAAATCCACCTTTATCAACACCCTGTTCGGCGAAAAACGCAATGTGGTGTCGGACATAGCCGGTACCACACGCGACACCGTTCGCTGGTCCTACAACAAATTCGGAAGGCGATTCGATATTGTGGACACGGCCGGCATGCGCAAAAAGAAAAATGTGGACGAAGACGTGGAATACTATTCCGTGCTGCGCTCCATCCGCGCCATCGAAAACGCCGACGTGGTACTCCTTATGCTGGATGCCGAACGCGGCATGGAAGCCCAGGACCTCAATATTTTCGACATTGCCCGGCGAAACAACAAAGGCATTGTGATCCTGGTCAACAAATGGGACAAGGTGGACAAAGACACCCATACGGCCAAACGCTACAAAGAACATATCCTGGAACGTACCGCTCCGTTTACGGACGTTCCGGTGGTGTTTATGTCGGCCCTCAACAAACAACGTATCCTACAAGCCATTGACAAGGCGCTGGAAGTGGCCGAAAACCGCAAACGCAAAGTCAAAACCTCGGAACTCAACAACACCTTGTTGCCCATCATCAAGGACAATCCGCCCCCGGCAGTCAAAGGCAAGCATATCAAAATCAAATACGTTACCCAACTGCCCACCCACAGCCCCAAATTCGCCTTTTTTGCCAATTTGCCCCAATATATTAAAGAACCTTACAAGCGCTTTCTGGAAAACCAAATCCGCAAGCATTGGCATTTCCACGGCGTACCCATCGAAATTTATTTCCGCAAAAAATAAGTATGAACGCCTGGCTCCACGATACGGGAATACTGGCTTTGGGCATGCTGGTGGGTGCCCTCAACACCTTGGGGGGCGGGGGTTCGTCCATCCTGTATCCCGTATTGATTTTTATGGGATTCAGCCCGCATCAAGCGGTGGGAACGGCACGGCCGGCTTTTCTCACACAAGGACTTTTCGGCGCCGTGGCTTATGCACGCCGTGGCCGGATTCTATGGCCTTTTGCATTGTGGATGGGTTTGGCGGCCCTGGCCGGTGCTTTTATTGGCGCGGCGGTGGGATTGGCCTTGCCCGCGGGTACCTTCAAAAAAGTGATTGCGGTGGTGGTGGCTTTGGTGAGCCTGTCGGTACTGTTGCCCAAGCCCGCTTCCGAAGAAGGGAACCAACCGGATTTGTCATTAAGCCTTAATCTTTTGCTCTTTTTCTTCCTGGGTATGTACAGCGGGTTTATCCAAACGGGATTGGGATTTTTGATACTCATCGTTTTGGCCGGACTCAACCGCCTGGATATCCACACTTCCAACGGCATCAAGGCCGTGGTGATCATGCTTGCCGGTATTCCTTCATTGCTTATGTATGCCGCCGGTGGATATGTTCTGTGGCGTCCGTCTTTGATTTTGGCGGCGGGAACGGCCGCCGGTGCCTATCTTACGGGCTATTTTTCGGTACGATGGCCCGTACGTACGGTCAAAGGGATTATTTCGGCCATGGCGGTATTGATGGCCGTTCGGCTATGGTTTTGGTCATAAAGTCTTCAATAAAAAGCACTAGTAATACGAAATATCGATTTTCGAAACATTTCGTCATAAAGAAATTAAATCTTAACTTTACACGACCAAAAAAAGACCTGTACTCTTGACTCGTCATAACACATTGCCATGGAAATATATTACATTATTGTCGGCATATTGATTGTGCTGGCGATTGTGGACCTGATTGTAGGGGTCAGCAACGATGCCATTAATTTCCTGAGTTCGGCGCTCGGTTCCAAAGTGTTTTCCTTCCGTACGATTATGATTGTGGCCAGCCTGGGCGTGCTGTTCGGCGCCATTTTTTCCAGCGGTATGATGGAAGTGGCGCGAAAGGGAATTTTCCACCCGCAGATGTTTACCTTCCACGAAATCATTATCATCTTTACGGCGGTGATGCTGACGGATATCATCCTGCTGGACACTTTCAACCGCTTGGGATTGCCTACCTCCACCACCGTGTCCATCGTGTTCGAACTGCTGGGTGCGGCCGTGGCGGTGAGCGTTTGGAAAATTTATCATAGTCCCGACTATCAAATCGGACAATTGGGTCAGTTTATCAACAGCTCCCGGGCCTTGTTCATTATCGGCGGCATCCTGTTTTCCATTGTATTGGCCTTTACCATTGCGGCCATTGTGCAATATATTTCGCGCTTGGTGTTTACCTTTCAGTACGACGTGTACCGGCGAAATGTGGCCGTATCGATTTTCGGCGGCATAGCCATTGCGGCCATTTCCTACTTTATTGTGCTCAAAGGCCTGAAAGGAACGCCTTTCTACGACGATATCAAGGAATATATCCATGGTCATACGCGCCAAATCATCCTGTACAGCTTTGTGGCGGGCACGTTGTTTTCGTACGTTATCAACAAATTTTTGCATTATAACGTATTCAAAATCATTATTTTGTTGGGAACTTTTTCCCTTGCCTTGGCCTTTGCCGGCAACGACCTGGTCAACTTTATCGGTGTACCCATTGCAGCCTTCAATTCCTTGCAAATCTTGATTCGCGAAGGAGGCAATCCGCACGAAATGCTCATGACGGCGCTTAGCGGCAAGGTACCCACACCCACTCTTTTCCTTATCCTGGCCGGTACCATCATGGTCGTTACCCTTTGGACGAGCAAGAAAGCCATGAAGGTGGCCGAAACGGCCTTGAACCTGTCGGCACAAGGTGCCACGGACGAAAAATTCGAATCCAACCTGGTGGCACGCAGCATCGTACGCTCGGCCATCGGACTCAACAAAGTAATCGAAACGATAATTCCGGAGAACGTGCGGCAATGGATCGATTCGCGTTTTCAGATTCCGGAAAAGAACAAAAAATCCAAGAAAATCAACAAGAACGCCGCCGAATTCGACGTGGTGCGTGCCTCGGTAAACCTGGTGGTGGCGGCCATCCTCATCAGCATCGGTACTTCGTATCACCTGCCGCTCTCCACCACCTACGTTACCTTTATGGCGGCCATGGGTTCGTCGCTGGCGGACCGTGCCTGGGGGCGTGAAAGCGCCGTGTATCGCATTGCGGGCGTCATCAGCGTGATTGCGGGCTGGTTTGTTACGGCCATGGTGGCCTTTACGGTGGCCGGACTGTTTGCCACGGTTTTGTACCTGTGGGGCCTATGGACCGCCTTCGTAATCCTGGGATTGGCGGCCTTGCTCATGTATCGCAACCATCTGCATTTCCGCAAGGAGAAAGAGGAAGAACAATCCGAGGTGCTGACCATTACCTACGTGCTCACGGACGATACGCGCATGTTGCTGGAAAAAACCTTCGACCGCCTGCTGGTGTTGCTTCGCGAATTGCAAGACGATTACGAAAAAATATTTACCGGATTGGCCAATTACGACATCGTGCCGCTGCGTCAAGCCAACGATGAAATCGTGAAATTCTTCAAGCAGGCCAACAAACTGCGCGAACAACTTTACTACTTGCTCCAAAACATCGATGAGAACCAGATGAAAATCGGTACCAATTACATCAAACTCATCAACCGCATTCAGGACGCCATTCAATCTATCCATTACATTTCCAAGGCGGCCAAAGACTATGTGGACAACAACCACCGGCCGCTCACCAAGGACCAAATCGAAGATTTGCGGATTATCAGCGAGAAATTCACCGAATATATCCGTCTGGTTCAAGACGCCATCGAATCCAAGGATTTCGACAAATTGAAAAAATTCTACAAGACCTCCTCCGAGTTGGACAATATTATCGATGCGGCCATTATGCGCCAAATCCAAAGGGTGCGTAACAACGAGGTGGACAGCAAAAACTCGGCCTTCTTTATGAGTGTGCTCAACGAAAGCCGCGATTTGGTGGACAGTTTCCGCCGCATTATCAAGCTTTCCATCAAGCTCAACAAACCCATTCGCAAGGCCTTGGAAAAAGCCTCGCAAGCGGAGGAACAAGCTTCCGGACAAGACGAAAAGGCACAATAATTGCGGATTCGATTTAAGGGAAAAAGATTTATGATAAAACGATTTTACATAGTATGGGTCCTGTTGGTATGGAATGCTGCGGCATACGGACAATTTTTGGATAAGTCCAAGGACTGGAATTTTTCGGAAAACTACCGGCATTGGGGCCTCACGGTGGCGGGCAACCTCTATCCCTTCACCTCCACGGATGCCATGAAGACGGGATCCATGGATTTGCGCCGGTACTACATGTGGGGCTTCGACCTGGGATTGGCCTATCACATTCGTTTGAACAATCATTGGGGCATTAAGCTCAAACTGACGGCCGAACGGATGCCGGTGTATTCCTACCGTTTTTACTTGCCGGGCAACGAAACCCGGGACGGAAAAAGCTATTTCACCACCGTGGCCAACCGCTACGCACCTTGGTCTTTCCGGCTGCCTGTGGGCGTGGAATACCGCTTTTTTACGGTGCCGCGCTACATCTTTTTTCTGCAAGGTGGTGTGGACATAGGATATGTACGCGAATTTTTCGAAGCCAAAGTGCATAATCCCTACTTGGCTACCGCCTTTGCCGACTCGGGTCGACGCCTGCGTTTCGATCCCTATGTGGCCGTGGGTTGGTACTATCTTTTCCCGTGGTTCATGTGGGAAACGGACATCGTGTACCGCCATCATCCGGGTGTGCCGTACTTCAATGGTGCCTATTCGGTAACCGGCCTCCAACAAACGGCGGATTTCGGCGGACGCATCGCACAGCCGGGGCATTATATCGGATTGCGGTTCGTATGGTATTTACACAGGCGAAACAGGCATGCCGGCGCCGAATGTCCCGGACAAGTCCACAGCAAAAAAGTGCTGAAACGCCGTCGTGCCGAAGAAAAAGCACGTAAACGCGCCGAAAAAATCCTGAAAAAAGAACGCAAGCGCGCCTTGAAGCGTCAGAAACGCATGAAACCCAAGCGGAAGAAAAAGAAAAAATTCTTAATTTTCTAAAAAAATAAAATCGAGAGTGATGAAGAAAATAATCATTTTAGTCATGCTGGCCGTGGCAAGTGTTTGGTCTTGCAAAACGGTCAAGATTACGGGCCGGAAGCAATTCAACTTTGTTTCGAACGAACAAATTTTTCCGGCTTCGTTTGCACAATACCGCCAGTTCCTGAAAGAACATCCCGTGTCGGACAACAAGGACCAACAGGAACGCATTCGCCGGATCGGTAACCGCCTGGTTAAGGCCGTGGAAATGTACTACAAATCCAAAGGCTGGGAAGACGATCTGAAAGGCTACAAATGGGAATTCAATCTGGTGAAAGACACGGTGATGAACGCCTTTTGTATGCCGGGCGGCAAAGTGGTGTATTTCGAAGGCCTGCTGAAAGTTACCCAAACCGACGGAGAAATCGCCGCCGTCATGGGTCACGAAATCGCACACGCCTTGGCCAACCACGGTGCCGAACGTATGAGCCAAATGTATGCGCAAAACATCGGTGCCGTGCTGACCATGCTGGCCACCGCCAACGCGCCGGAATCGGAACGGCAAAAATGGATGGCCATTTACGGCTACGGAAGCACCCTGGGCGTTATCCTGCCATACAGTCGCAAACACGAAGCCGAAGCCGACAAAATCGGACAAATCATCATGGCCATAGCCGGTTACGATCCCATGTCGGCGGTACGCGTTTGGGAAAAAATGTCGAAAATGAGTGGCCAGCAACCGCCGGAATTTCTCAGTACCCACCCTTCGCACGAACGCCGTATGGCCAACCTGCGCAAATGGGCGCCGGAAGCGGTTCGCATCGCGCGCTCCTTCGGCGTGAATCCGGTGATTAAGTAGGGTATTGCAACTTAACATTAGTTAAATCAGGCTGTTAGCCATTGGCCGTTAGCTTTTAGCTTTTTTGGATTTTGGATTTGGGATTTTCCATAATAATCTCGATGTGAATCGTATTATTATATTGTGGAAAAAAACCATTTTTTCGATTTTTATATGAGTTTAATTAAAAAAAGATTTGTTTAAGATGTTATCTCCGGTAATCAAAGATGTTATCTCCGGTAATCAAGAGAAGATCTTGTTAAGTTTTTAAAGATTAGATATTATACTTTTTTCTAAAACACCGCCTGCAAACCGATATGGGCCGCTTGGACCGTCGGACTACCGGGGATGCGGCGGATTTGATAAAAAAGTTGTAAAAACATACCCGGACGCAAGGCTTTGCGCCATCGCCACTCGCTTATCAAATTTCCGCCCGGCATTAGACCTTCCAGCATCCGGTAACCTGCGGGACTGTATGGATTTCCGTCGAACCGGCAATAGGAATATTGCAACGACACGGACCACCGGTTGTTTTTGTGCCGGCCTTGCAGCATACCTTTGGCTTGCCAATGTTTCAAATATTGTCCTGCATCCGATTGCATGCGTATAAAACGGAATGATGTTTTCCATCCCAGGGTTTTGCCTTCGAGGAGGAAATCGGCCCCGGCCGTACGGTTGAGAATGGAAAAATTTTTTATGGGATAGTCTTCGGAAGCGGCGGATGTGTAGATATGTTCGAAAAAAGGAACGAAGGCATACCCCGTGGAATCGCGCCATTTGAGTTCCCAACGGTGGCGTCGGTCGAACCGGCGGGTATGTCCGTTGTAGGTGAGGTTTTTGGCTTGGTGGAGGCTTAGGCTGTAACGGGCATACCAATGGTTGTTTAAATGCCATTGTTGGCGATAGTGGATACGGTCGTCGGCGGTTTGGGCAACGGAAAACGGAACCGGAAGGCGGTTACCGGCATCTTGAAGTGCGGCGCGATGCATTTCGGCTTTAAGCGCTATGGTCCAACGGGCCGGTAGGGGAGGCCTGCGAAAATAGCGGCCGGGGTGGAAACGCCATTGCAGCATAGCTTGTTGTTCGACGGAGGGCAGGGTGTAGGTGGAGGGCAATATCACCATGATATAGTCGGCTTGGTCGGAATAGTAGGCGGGTTCGAATTCGTCGTTTTGGGCCACTCCGTCGTTGTTGTAATCCACCCACCTGTATTGGCCTTGGCCGGCGGGCACTTTCCTGAATACGATTTCATTTCTGATCAAACGGGCCGAAATTTGTCCCGCCCGGACCGTGAAACGGTGAATTTGCCGGCGATCGCTGCCGGAAATGCTTCCCAAAAAATCCCACCTGCGTTTTTGGGGTTTGTAGCGGTCGTTTAGATAGCGGATTTGTGCTTGCCATTGGAGGTTTTTGCCTCCGTAGGAGGTTTGCCATCCCGCTATCCGTTCGTCGGAAACCGGTTGCCAATGTGCTTGGCGGATGCTATCGGTAAGATTTTGGCGGATCCAAGCATGTATTTTCCAGGATTTGCGAATGTATTTCACGCCGCCTTCCCATTGCCTACGGTTGTAGGCGGTGGAGTCGGGGAGGCCGGAAACCCGTCTTAGTTTCTTTTCGTTGCGCAGAAGGCTGTATGGTTGCCAGGTTTTCCCCTGATGATGCCATGCCATGCGCAGGCGGCCGTATTCATGACGGCTGTTTCGTCCGGTTTTGCCGTAAACGCGTTCTCCTTCCCATTGCAAACGGTTGAGGGTGGAATCCGTTTTGTATCCCAGCATGATGCGGCCGAGTTTTATGCTATCGGCTCCGGTTAACCAGGATTGCCGGATTAGCATTCGATGCTTGGGAAATCCGTATCCGGCCGAGACGGTGGCAAAGAGGCTGTTCTCGCCGGGTATTTGCGACAAACCCCATTCCTGCAAAGCCGTAACGCTATGAAGCGGATCCGGGGAGCGGTAATAGGAAGGTAAGATTCTGCCGCCGGTTTCTCCATACCATCCCCTGCCATAGGGTTTTCCGTAACCGGCTTGCCACGACCAAGCCAAGGCTTTCCGGCGGTTGTCATTTGCCCGGTAGAGGCGGTTGGGGTTCATGGTCATCAACACGGCTTCGGCTCCGGCATTCCACAGACTGTCGCCGGCATGCCATCGAAGTCCCGTGAATCTTTTGGCGGAAGGCGGACGCAGCGGATAACCCACCCGGAAATCACCCTGTCCGGTCCCTACATATTTATATACCGGTCCGGCGGCCAAATAGCGCTCCACCGTATAATCGCCTTTGCCCGTGCCGGCATATCCGAAGTACACTTCATAGAGGGTTTCGCTGCTGTCGGTGGCATAGACAAAATATTCCGTGTTTCCGCTTTGCACTTTCTTGTATAAAATCTTGGCGGGGTCATAAACGGCGGGACGCACCGTGCGCACCCATATCCTGTCGCCTTCGGGGATGCGGCTGAGGGTATCGATAACCGAACTGTCCAAAGGGACGATAAGAGCGCGGGTTTTCAGATCGGTTTCGTTGTAGGAAAAAATTTCCCAAGATTGATGTTCGTTTTTTAGCGAAGCACGAACCCATGACGACCAACGTGCAAAATCCAAAGCCGCGTATTGAAATTCCACGGTGAGCCGGTCGCCTTCGTTAATGGTGAGGCCGGGATTGAGTCGGAGGCGTGCGCGCATATAGTCGAGGGTATAGTCCTTGTCCGTTCCCCGTTGTAAGAGGCGTCCGTTCAGATAAACCTTGTCGGAACCGTGGAGAATATAGATGCCGCGTTGTCCGTCGCGGGTTCGAAGCAAAAACGGCCCGTACTCCGAAGATTTCAATACGAATTCCTGTCTTACGGACCGGCCTTTTACGGAGGCGGCCGCCACTTCCGTAGTCATCCTTCCGGTATCATAACCGGCTCCGATTCCGCGATTATCGCGCCGGAAATGCAACAATGAACTCCGGAATTCCCACAGGCTGTCACCGCCCGATACATACCACCGGGGTGCACTCACTTTCATGTAAATTCTGTTGAGGTCCTTGAAGGTGGTGGTAATGCCTTCGTAGCCCATGGGGGTATTGTCGTCGCGAATGCGTGCGTCCACGCGAATGCGGTCGGTCAGGAGGCCGCTCATGCGCAAGTCCATTTTGTTGACGGGATAAGCCTGGCGGTTATTTCCGCCTTCCATACCTTGTTCCCAAATGCCCCGCACCTTCAATTCGTCGAAGAAAGCTCCGGCTTGTGGTTGTTTGCCGGAACGGCGGGTTTGTGAGAAAACATAGCGACCCGGTAATTTTCTTTCCCGTTGCCAGCCGTACCAGCCCGGCGGATAACGATACCATGTAATGATCAGCGTGTCGGGAGCGGCCGTATCACGCCAAAAAATGAGGGCTTTTACGGCATCGGTTTCGTAGCTCAAACTGTCCCATACATGACCCTTCCGGTCGCGGACCGTAACTTGCGGATATACGGAAACCGAATCGAATTTTATGAACGGCTTCCAGGGAACGACGGTTTTATGTAATTCCATGGGCACTTGCAGGCTGTCCTGTCCCGTTGCCGGAGACAAGTGGAGCATAAAAAACAAAATTCCTAACGGAACATATAGCCTCATATTACGGTAAACGCCCGGCAGGAAGGCTTATTTTACGCGTTATGAACATAAATTTGTTTGACAATATAGGACAGAAATATGCATTTTTAGCTTTCAAGTGCGGTCCATCACCGTACGGATATCGCGCAGAATTTGATTTTTCAATTCTTCCACGGAAGCGAATTTTTTTTCGGGGCGTAGAAAATCAATCATGTTTACGTGTAAACATTTTCCGTATAAATCCCCCGAAAATCCGGGTATATGCACTTCGATTTGGCGGTGTTTGCCATCAAGGGTGGGACGCATGCCGATATTCATTACCGCTTTTCGCATTTTGCCTTCGATTTCCGTGCGAACATCATAGACACCCGGCGGCGGAATCAATTTATGAGGCGACAGCGGTCGGAGGTTGGCCGTAGGAAATCCTATTTTTCGTCCGAAACGGCTTCCATGTACCACTTGCCCCCAAAGCATGTAATCGTAACCCAACAATTCGTTGGCCCTGCGTATTTTGGCATTGGAAATATATTGCCGGATAAGCGATGAACTCACCATTTTCCCCTTATACCGGTATGCTTTTGCGCGAATGACTTCAAAACCTTTGCGGCGTCCGATTTCCTTGATTTTTTCATAATCGCCCAAGCGGTCGGAACCGAAACGGTGGTCATATCCCAGTACCAAAAGCCGCATGCCGAACCGTTCGTACAAATAATGCAAATAGGCTTCGGCGGTCAGACGGGCGAAATCTTTATCGAATTTTTGAAAATAAATATAATCCGCACCGGTCCTCTTCAAAAGAAACTCCTTTTCGGGTCTGACGGTTAATAAGGGAGGAGCTTCTTGCGGCCGAAGAACGAGGGCGGGATGAGGATCGAAGGTGATGATCAGGGATTTGAGTCGATGCCGGAGTGCCGCATCACGGGTCAGGTCTATAAGATAGCGATGGCCGCGATGGATGCCATCGAAGGATCCGGCTGTAACGGCTGTTCTCACGGAGCCGGGAATGCTTTGTACGATTCCACTCATGATTATTTGCTTACGGCCAAACTGTCGCCCTTGCGAAGTCCCAGCCGGTCGTATAACCCTCCTTTTATTTCCAGCACATATTGTGCGGGTTGACCCGAAGGCAGGCTCTGGTCGTTCAAAGGTTTTGCATTCTTCTGAACCGACACGATTTTGCGGTTTTTGTCCAGAAAAATAATGTCCAGCGGCAAATAAGTGTTGTGCATCCAAAAATAACGCGGTTGCTCGTCGGGGAAAACAAAGAGCATGGCCTGATTGTCGTTCATGTGCTTGCGGTACATCAAGCCGATGGTTCGTTTGTATTCGGTGTCGGAAGTTTCCAAGTCAAAAGATGCCACCAAAGAATCGCCCCGGTAGAATTTGCCGTGACTGTCGATTTTCCAACCCACTTCGCGGTCTAATTTTTTTTGTTTTTCCTTACCGTTGCCGCATTGCCACATACCCAAAAGCATCAATCCCGAAAGCAACCAAATCGAACGTTTAATCATTTTCTAATGTTTTTTTATGTTTATATC
>JAADEB010000135.1 GCA_013153655.1 Chlorobiota bacterium | reverse complement strand
AATCGTTAAATCGTTAAACCGGCTATTCGTGTTGAATAGTTGAAAGGTTGAAGTGTTGAATAGATTGGGGGATTTCTGTTAAACCGTGCAATCGTTGAACCGGTTGTTTCTGTTAAATCGTGCAATCGTTAAATCGTTAAATCGAGAGGGGCTGATTAGCAAAGCAGAGCGAAGTGAAGTCCCATTAGGGACGCAGTGTTGGTAGCCGGGTTGATAACGCCGGGTAAATGAATCAAAACAAAGGGAGGGTTTTGGCGGGATTTTTGGTAAAAATCATGCCAAAACCCGTATATTCTTAATATTCTTTATGCCACACGAGGGGACTTGTGCGGCAGCGGGTGCATTTTCGAAACGCGGGAAACGGTAAACGGTGAACGTGTTTTTTCTGTTGAATAGTTGAAGGGTTGAAGAGTTGAATAGACGGGTGACCGGTGACCGATGACGGATGTGTTTTTCGGGAAACGTGGAACGGTAAATGTGGAACGTGGTTTTTTTTGGAATGCAGATAATATAGATATCACGGATTTTTTGGATTTTTTTTGACGATTTGGTAGAGACGCCGTATACCGGCGTCTCGTTATTTGTTGTTTCATGTATGATTGGTAGAGACGCGATTCATCGCGTCTCTATCATACGATGATTTGATGGACGAAATATAGAGACGCCGTGTACGGCGTCTTTACATTCCAGTAACCGTTTCATGTTATCCGTTCCACGATTCCCGTATCCCGAACCAAACCATAACGGCCGGAAGACCTTAGGCTTGCCGGCCGCCGGGGGAGGAAACCCTTTTTTCGAGGATATTTTGTTGAAAAGTTGAACAGTTGAAAAGTTGAATAGATTGCGTATTTAGGCTTATAAATCCAAATATTCTCATTGCGCGTGGGCCTGTGAGGGAGAAAAAGGGGTTCCGGAGCCGCCGTATAAATCCGTAAAAAAATAAAAGGCTTAAATCAAACCGCGGGCTTTGAGTTCGAAATATTTACGTACGACGGCGGGTCCCACTCCGGAAGGTTCGGCCAGGACGGTGTAGATGCCGTGGAGATTCAGTTTTTTGACGATATAGCGTTTTTCCCAAACGAATTGTTCGGCCAGGGTGCGTGCATAGAGGTCTTCGGTGGAGCGGGAGGGTGCCGCGGCGAAGGCTTCCAGTTCGGTATTGCGGAAGAAGACGGTGACCAATAAATGATCGCGAGCGATGAGGCGCAAATAAGGGAGCTGCCTTTCCATGGCGTCGGCGGTTTCGAAGTTGGTATAGAGAAAAATCAGGCTACGCACCGGCACGTTGCGTTTGAGGTAGGCATATAGAGCGCCGAAATCGCTTTCGGAGAAATCGGTTTCCACGGCATAGAGGGCGTCCAGGATATACTGCATTTGGTGGTTGCGGCGGGCGGCCACCACATGGTTTTCAGGTTTTCGGCCGAAGGTCATCACGCCGGCACGGTCATGTTTGTTTATGGCGGCATGGGCGATCACCAGGGCCGAGTTGATGGCATAGTCCAGCAGGCTCATTCCCCGGAAGGGCATTTTCATGACGCGTCCTTTGTCGATGACAGCATAGACGGGTTGGGATTTTTTGTCGGTGTAATGGTTGACCATGAGTTTGCCGCGCTTGGCGGTGGCTTTCCAGTTGATGGTACGGATGTCGTCGCCGGGCACATAGGCTTTGATATGTTCGAATTCGAGTGTATGACCCAGGCGCCTGATTTTTCGCAGGCCGGATTCGTATTGACGGAAGGCTTCCCAGTTGTATTGTTTCAAGGCCAAATAGGAAGGGTACACCTTGACGGTGGTTTGGGCGGGGAAACGGTGACGGCAGGAAATCAATCCCAAGGGCGACCGGGCATAGACCAAGAGGTCGCCGAAGCGGTATTCACCTCTTTCCACGGGCCGCAGGCGGTAGGTATGGCGAAGGGTCCGGCCGGGCGGGAGTTTTTTGGGGATGATGAAGTCGCGCATTTGGAATTGGGGCGGGAGTTCGTCCACGATGCGGATTCGTAAGTCGAAGGGATAGGTATGATGGAGCGATATATTCACTTCGTTAAGGTCGCCGTTGGAAAAGCGGGAAGGCAGTTCGCGCCGGGCTTCCAGGCGTCTCGAACCGCAGAGCAGCCATATGTCGGCGATCAGGCTTACGGCCAACAGGAGGGTCAACACTTTCATCAGCGGGAAGAGGCTGTCGAAAAAGTAGGCGGCCACAAAACCGGTGATCAGCGCTACGGTAAGCCAAAACAGACGTTGCGTCAAGAAAATTCGTTTATAGAAACGGAGCAATGCCTTGGCAAGCCGTATATGCGGAGGAAGGTTTCCGGACGGTATGTCAGCGTGGGACTTGGGCATGGTCGAGGATTTGGGCGATAACGTCGCTGGGTGTAACGCCTTCCATTTCTTTTTCGGGTTTGACGATGATTCGGTGATTTAGCACGGGTACGGCATTGCGTTTGACATCTTCGGGGGTGACAAAATCGCGTCCTTCCATGAGTGCGTAGGCTTTGGCGGCTTGCATGAGTGCAAGGGAGGCGCGGGGCGACGCACCGAGGAAAAGCAATGGATGTTGCCGCGTGGAGGTGACGATGCGGGCGATGTATTGCAGGATGTCGTCTTCCACACGTATGCTTCGTGTCAGTTCGCGGAACCGCAGGATTTCTTCGGCCGTCACCACGGGATTGATTTCGTCGAGCATATCATCGAGTCGTTTCCTGTGGTGGCGTTTGAGGATTTCCGCTTCTTGGTTTTCGGAAGGATAGGAGGCGATGATTTTGAACATAAACCGGTCCAGTTGGGCTTCGGGGAGGCGGTAGGTACCTTCCTGTTCCACGGGATTTTGGGTAGCCAGCACCATAAAGGGTTCATGCATGGGATAGGTGTGGCCGTCCACGGTTACTTGCCGTTCCTCCATGACTTCGAACAAGGCGGCTTGGGTTTTGGCCGGAGCGCGGTTGATTTCATCGATGAGGATGATTTGGGAAAATACGGGTCCCGGTTTGAATTCGAATACGGCCTTTTCGGGATTGAATACCGAAGTTCCGAGGATGTCCGCCGGCATCAGGTCGGGGGTGAATTGAATGCGGCTGAAATCCGCTTTCATGGTTTTGGCCAGCAATTTGGCGGCCAAGGTTTTGGCCACGCCGGGCATACCTTCGATCAAGGCATGGCCTCCGGATAAGAGCACGGCCAATAGGTCGTCGATGAGGCTTTCCTGGCCGACAATTACGCGGCCTAATTGGCGGCGTATTTCGTCGAGTTTTTGTTTGACGGGTTCCAAATCGGTTCGTTGCTTGAAACCCATGGGGTCTTGGGGAGATGTGTCCATTAGTTGCGTTTTTGTTGTTTGAATGCCAAAATATATTGTTCCAATTTTTTTACGTCTTGGATATCCGCTTTACGGATTTCGAACCGGGCGATATGGTCGAACAAACGGTTTACGGTTTTTTCGCCGGCACCGGAACGGGCTTGAAGCCGGCGGCGGAATTCGGGATCGGCGGCTTGGGGGTTGAGACCGTATTTTTCGCGAATGTATTCGTAAAGGTTGCGCACTTTTATCCGGAAAATATCGTGCGGATTGCCGAAACGTTTGTAAAATCCGGCTATGGTGCGGGCAAACTCCACGGATTTGTTCTCGGGAGAGTGTATGACGGGTATGGGGCGCCGCGTACGTTTGATACCGAAAAGCATAAACACCACCAAAGACCAGAAAAGCAATTTCCATGACCACTTCAAAGCGGGTTGGCTGAACACGTAGCGCAGGGGATGGCGAATGATGCGTTTGGCGCGTACGAAATAATTATCCCACCATACGGAAGGACGGTTCAGCCGGGCCATAACTCCGGCGATGTAGTGTTCGTGCGGTGCTTTGAGCATATGGTAGTTGGTAAACCAGAAAGGTTGGGTATGGAGGTAGAAATAACCGCGGCCGAAAGGAACGCGGATAAAATCCGTATAAACGGTATCGCCTTTGACGGGTTTTTCTTTACCCAGTACGCAGGTATTTTCCGGGTAGCCTGAAAAGTAGAACATTCCATTGCCTTTGCGGAAGCGGAACGTGTCGGTAAGCCGTTGGCGAGGCAACCAGGCACGCAGGGTCGTGCTGTCGGTGAGGGCTTCGAAATGAATGGCGGTTTCCACGCCAAGGGTGTCTAATAATTTTTTGGGAAAAGCGTGGGTTGCGATAAACACCGGATTGCCGCGGCTTACGAATTGCAGGATTTTTTCCAAAGATTTTTTACCCATTTTTACTTCATCGTTGATAATCAAATAGGCCGTTTTCTCCGGAATGGAATCCAATTCTTCGTAAGGTGTGAAAAAAATGTCCCGGATTTGCGCACCGGGAAAATAACGGGGCAATTCCCGGTAAAGCACATAGGTGCCGAAGGGGATTTTATCGTTTTTATGAAACGAAGGCCGCCAATCCACCGGACGCGGGCGGCTGTATTCCAGCAACAACACGGCCGCAAGGGCCAGGAGAAGAAGGATGATATACACTTGCCGGAATTTCATGGTTTTTTGTTGAAATTCTTAAACAGGTTTTTGATCTGTTGCCGGTAGAGGCTTTCGCCAAGGGGATATTTTCCGAACCAGTAGTAATCGTAAATTCGGCTTAGGAGGCGGAAGCGGTCACGGAGTTCGGGATCCCGGATTTCGGCATCATAATCCCGGTTGGTTTTGGATGCTTTCCAGCGGATTTGGCCGGAACGGTCGAGGCTATGCAGAAGGTCGAGAAAAAGATAGCGCACGGCTTCGTGCCAGTGGCGGTTTTGTTCGGCTTGCCGGATAAGAGAGGGTAAGCTGACGGGGTTTTGCATGATTTTTTCGTCGGAGGTGGCTGCATTGAAAATTTTTTCCGAGGCACTAAGGGGAACGCCGCCTTCGTTGTAGTAAATCCGGATAAATATCCAGGCTCCCAATGCCAAAATACCGAGGTAAAACATCATTCGTACCCAATAAACGAACCGCTCCCAGGCTTTGGCATTCATCCATTCCAACTTTTCGGTCAGAAGGTGTTGGACATATTTCACAAAGCGTTGCCACAATCCCGGCGAAATATCCGTTTCTTCGTATTGGAAAGCACGGTCGTTATATTTTTGGCGTAAAGGTTCCCGGGCATAATGAACCTGCAACAGGCTGTCGCCGGCACAGGGTTGGCCAGCCGAAGGGCCGGAAGCATGAAGTCCGGCGGCGGAAAACGAAACAAAAAACAATATCCATATTTTCATCCGCCACTTCATTCCGCCCGGCCGATTTGTTCGATTTCTTCACGGCCACCGATTTGATAGCGTTCTTCCCGGGCCGAAAAATAGATGATGGCTATGCTTATCGCTAATACCAATTGGAAAAACACACCGATAAAATATTGGATAAATACCATTGCCGCCGCGTATAAATGCGACGACAAGCTATTCTCAACGCCTTCTTTGACCGATTGCATATATTTCATCATAAACAACAGGTTGAATCCGAGGCTTAATCCCTGTTGGATAATATAAGCCACCACAAACAATACGGCAAACGCACCGAAATAGGACCAAAATTTGGTGGTCAATAAGCGCCAAGCCTCCGAAAAACTTTGAAAAATGTCGCGGTTATCCAACATGTAATCCATATACCAAAGGCCGTACCACAGGGAAAGGGTGATCAAGGGTAAAATAACTCCCACAATGGTGATGAGCAGTATAAAACTCAACAATCCCGCCACGATTCCCAAGGGGATGATCACGATAGTGCCGATGATGCCGAAAATCAGAATCCGCAGCCAATGTTCCTTGATAAAAACAAAAATGTCTCGCACCGTAAAATTCGTTCCCCGTTCTTGGTAGTAATACATATAGGCCGGCACGAATGTGTTGTTGATAACCAAAAAGGCAATAAACACCACCGCCACCACTATCAGGATTAGAATCAGCAATTCGGGATATTTGTCATAATAATAAGAAATCATCAATCCCAATCCACGGGTTTTGTCCAATAAGGTATTGGCGGTTAATTGATAATAATAATAGAAAAAAGGAATAAGAATTACCAACGGAATACCCGCACTTTGGAGGTACAGGGTAAAGAAATGTTTGCCGTTTTCACGGATAAAGGCAAAGGTGTCGTTGAGGATTTCCGAAAAGTTTCGTTGTTTATATAAAATCATAGAGCTTGATTTTTTGATATAGTCCCGTTTGTCGTGCTACCCGTAAGGGGTAGATAAAATAATACCAGAATATAAATCCCAAAGTCGAAAGGATGATAAGCCATGCCAAGACCGCCGGCATATCCGAAGCAAAACGTGTTATGTAACCTTCCAATAAGGCGGCTGCGGCCGTAAAAGGCATGGTGCTGATAAACAATTTGATGGAATCACGTGCCGCACGGATCAAGGACTCTTTCCTTGAAAAAGAGCCGGGAAACAACAGGCCCGCGCCCAGTATCAAACCCGCCGCCGCTTCCACTACCATGGCAAAAATTTCCATACTGCCATGGATCCATATGCCGCGTACCGAAGGCCAGAGGACGCCATGCTTGTAGAACATATATTGAAAAGCGCCCAGCATCACCGCATTTTGAAACAAGACATAGAGGGTACCTATACCCGCAAAGATACCGCTTACATAGGCGATCAAACCCACTTTCAAATTGTTGAGTGTAATGGCGATATGGGATGCCCAAGCGGGTCCGGTTTTGTAAACCGCCACGGGGTCTCCGTTGCGAATGTTGTCCAAGGTCATATTGACATAAGCATCTCCTAAAATCAAACGGATGAACCGGTCGTCAAATGCCGATGAAATAACCCCGATAGACACGAAAATGAAGAAAAAGACAAAAGCCGCCTTCAAAAACGGTCTGTAACGGTAGGCTAGTATCGGCACTTCGGTTTTGAAGAAATACACTATTCTGTTGGTGTCGGTGGGACGGGTTCCGTAAATTTTGAAAAAAATTTGTGAAGCAAGACCGTTTAAATAAGATTTTAGCTTACTTTTGGGGTAATAAGTACGTGCGTAGGACAAATCATTGAGAATTTGGATATACATACGGGACAATTCACCGGCTTCCGGCGGGGTTTTGCCGGAAATTTCGGCTTCGAATTTTGTCCACTTTTCCTTATTCTTCTTGATAAAAGCCGCCTCACGCATATGATACAAAAATAGTAAAAATAAGCCGGATATGTCACAAATCGACATAAATACCCCCCAAAACGTGGTCATTGAATTTCCATTGGCCGGATTAGGTCTGAGACTTTTGGCCGCTTTTATCGATCTCATCCTTTTGGCGGCCTATTTTTTTGTGATGACACGCTTTACGGGTGGATGGCTATTATCGAATTTTTCAGGCATGGAAGCCCTGGCGGTATTTCTGTTGCTTTCCTTGCCTGCCGTAACTTACAGCCTTTGGACCGAATCCTTGCTCAATGGCCGCACACTCGGTAAGTATCTTTTGAAACTGAAAGTGGTCAAAACAAACGGTTATGCTCCCGATTTCCTGGATTTTTTTATTCGTTGGAGTTTTCGTTTGGTGGATATTTGGCTGGTAACACCTTTGCCGGGTATTTTAAGTATTATTTTTTCACGCTACGATCAACGCTTGGGTGACATGGTCGCCGGCACTACCGTGGTTCGCATCCCCGCCCTTTCCGCCGAATCGCTTCCCGTTTCCGAAAACAAAACCTACCGTCCGGTTTTTCCCTCCGTCATCCTGCTTAGCGATAAGGATATGGAAATCATCCGCCGTCAATATCATCGTGCCACTCGTACCGGTAATTCACGTGTTTTGAACAGCCTCCGCAGGAAAATTGAAGAAGTAATTCAACACCGGGCACCCGAAATGAACGATGAACGATTTATCGCACAAATCATTCGCGATTATACTTTTATCACCTCCGAAATGGACGGCATGGAATGATGACGTTAATGAATATGGTTTAGGTGCTTTACAAGTATAACTACGTCATTGACTCAAATACATTTATGTGCTATCCGGCCGCAAAATACCCGGTAAGTCGATATTCAACCTTGGTCCGGTTCGTACCGGCCCAAGAGGAAGTCATGTCGAACTTTGACAAAATATAAGTCCCTCCCTCTTTTACTCATCGCCATCCGGTATCCTATAAGCCCATGGCATTTATCCGGCATTCGAAAGATTTTGGTTTTACTATACCTTCCCTTCTAAATTTCCATCGTATTTTATGTTGAGTTTTATTAAAATACTCAACTTAAACACTCTATAACTCTTTTTATAGCTCTTCCCATTTCTTTCCGTTATTCCGGGATATTGTGTCCAATTCCAAATTTATCGGATTGTTTCCGTGGAGAATTTATTTCTCCTAAAAGAAATTTCAACGGATTTTTATGATTCGGAAATAGGAAATAGCTTGCCCCTGCTCCACATGCAAAATGTAAATACCTACCGGCCATTTTTCCGAAATATCTATTCTGCCACCGGCAGCCGGGGTTCCTCGGGACAAAAGTTTTCCTTCCGGCGTGGAAAGGGTATAGACGGTATGTTCATCCGCTCCTTTCAGGTAAATATAATCGTAAAAAGGATTGGGATAAAGGTATATGCCGTGTTTTTGCAGGTTGGATACACCCAATTGTACGTTCAGTAAAGCAGGGCGAGACATGACTTCACCGCAATCTCCCGTAATCCTCACGTCGTAATATCCGGCATCGGACGATTGTACTCCAAGAATCGTTAAAGTATCGGACACGGCTCCCGCTATTTCATGGCCGTCGTGTCGCCATTGATAATGCAATTGGCTGCCTCGTGCCGCCACACCGAATACCGCCGTATCCCCTTCGGTTACTTGCAAATCCTGCGGTTGAGATACGATGGCGGTAGCGGGCCGTACGTCCACACGGACTTGACGGGACCAAACATTTCCGAAATCTCCCGTAACATAACATTGATACATGCCGGCATCCGTGGTATCCGCCGACGGTATTATCCACTCCGGCGCGTTGGCGGTGGGAATGTCCGAACCGTCTTTTTGCCATTGATAATGCAAGTTTTGCCCATCCGCCTCCACCGAAAGCCGAAGTGTATCTCCTTCGCATAAATCAAGGGAATCGGGTTGGGAACGAATCGTCGTTCGCGGCAAATGGCCCCATACCAAAAAGTTGATGGAATAAGGACGCAGGGTTAAAACAACCGTATCTCCGGGACTGTATCGGATAGGCGCTATACTGTCCGGATTTTGCGGTCCGCCTCCGGGAGTGGAAGATGTTTGACCGTTTACATAAAACTTGGTGTTGCCGTAATCGATATTATCGGCATATATTTCATATCTATATAGTACGTCGTAATCGGAAGGGGTTGCCCACCGGATTCGAACGGATTGCAAGGTATCGCTCAAATGCGTGATAACCAGGCCCGTTTCTCCCGAATCGAAGATAGAGGCATAAGCCGCCACACGTTCATCTCCTGCTACGGAAGCCTCCACCATTTGACTTCCGAAATATTTGGAATAATAATAAAAGGGCATGTAAGCCGGTCGCGGCGTATAATCAGCCTGCAATGTATCTCCTTTGGATAGAATACCGTGTGTTTCAAAATTATGCATATTCCACTCATTAACCCAAATATCGGCTAAGTTTACTCGCTTTTCGATAAGTGTAGCTATCAAACGCGTAATGAAGATAGCATTTGCCATGGTGGTGGTAGGGTAACCTTGGGAATTGAATTCGGTCATGTTCAAGGGGAAATATCCGTAAGGTTTGGAAGTATATTCGGCAGCAAAGAGACGTAATTCATCCATATCGTCTTCCAGGTCTTGTAAGGCCTTTTGCATACCGTCAGGGGTTTGAATATTATTGAAATAATGATGAAAAATAAGATAATCGGCCTTTTCCGATACTTGTTCCAATACTTCTTTATTCCAATAATAACGATTGTGGGAAAGCACCGCACCTACCTTAATCGTAGAATCCGCCGCTTTCATGGAATCAACGAAAACACGGAAATCTTCTCCGTATTCTTTTCCCGTAATTATGTTTCCATTCACATTGTAACCCGGTTCCCATGGCCCGTAAGATTCATTCCCTACTTCCCAATAGCGACAGTTCGCCTGCAAATCGCGGTTCATTTTTCGTACGAATCCCGCAGCATATCCGGCCGCTTGTGCAACCCGTCCCGCCCTACTGCTATCAGGCGTTTGGCCCAATCGCGCATAAGCATAATTCACCACGATTCCGGCTTGGGCCGAAACAGAGTCTTTCAGACGGGCAAAATGTTCCGGATCCGTAAATCGCCTGTCGGTTCCCGCATATCCGTTTAAATAGGAAGGTACATTGCCGTCCCAAAAATACATGTCGGAACCCGAGCCGGCCGGAAAACGTAATGCACCGAACGGCTTGTACAGATGACTGCGATTTACAATACCGTCTCCGCTTCGAAAATTGGCATTGACCCCAATTTGAGTGGTCAATACAGGCGCTGTTTTTATGGAAGTATCCACCCGGACCACCACGGAAGCGGGTCCCCGGGGAAGGGTGTCCGTAGGAGCGGAAGGGTCATAATAAAAACGAGCATTTCGTTGAGGCTCATGTTGGCGCCATTGATCGGGATTGGTGGAAATATATTCGAAACTTATGTCATCAAAAGTGTATACGGTGGCCACATTGCCTATTTGCAAATGAATTCTTATGTCGGTATCCCCCGGGAGAATACGGACGGGAAGAATGTATTTCTCAAATTGAGTAGACAAAGTATAATCCGTACGCACGGCACGATAAGTACCGTTGCGATGCAATTCCGCCTTTATGCGTAACATAGCAGCAGTATCGGCCTTGGCATATACTTTTACCACAAGCATTTTTCCCGTATAACCCGAAAAGGCATGATAATCATTGTAGAATCGAACATGAGCAATATTTCCATCCACAGAATCCACTTCCAACCGGGCTGCTCCGGGTGTCAAAGCTCCTGACGAAACATGACTCAATTGAACGTTTCCTCCCGTATGCCAATCCGATAAGTCTTGCCGGAAATCATATTGGAAAATGACCTGAGCTTTTGTCGAAAATGAAAAAAACGGCAGAAGAGTAAAAAATATAATTAATTGAAAATTCGATTTCATGAATATTTGTTTTAGAAAAATAAATTAAAAGTTCTTACAAAAATAAACAATATCGAAGAAATAACATAAAAACATGAAATTTTATTAAGATTCATCCGGGAAAAATATTTAATTTTTACCAGACATTTCATCCGAACATAAACATGTTTGACAATTATTTTCACGGCTTTATCGTACCGAGACATAAAAATAATTTTATCTTGTCAAAACTCAAAGAAATCCGGGATGTTTTAATATTACAAATATGATATTTCAACGGAACCGGGTGGAATGAGATGATTGGTTATGTTATAAATACAAAACCGCCCCCGAACTGCGGAGGCGGTTTTCATGTGGTTGTTTTTATTGTCTATCCTTGGTTCTTCAAGGCTTCGGCGCCGCTGACGATTTCCAGAATTTCGCCGGTAATCACGGCCTGACGTGCCTTGTTGTATTGCAAGGTCAGTTCGGCGGCCATTTCCTTGGCGTTGTCCGTAGCCTTGTGCATGGCCGTCATACGCGCACCGTGTTCCGAAGCCCAAGCGTCGCGCAGGGTACGGAAAAAGCGGGTTTTCAAGGATTTGGGTATCAACTGCTCCACAATTTCCTTTTGCGAAGGCTCGTAGATGTAGTCGATGTTGGCCTGCGCTTGCGTTTCGGGTTTTTGAACGGGCAGGTACAGTTCGTTTTGCACGTTCTGTACGGCGGCGTTCTTGAAGCGGTTATAGATCAGGTACACGCGG
>JAADEB010000103.1 GCA_013153655.1 Chlorobiota bacterium | reverse complement strand
ACCAACGGCCTGAGCAAAGGCATCTATATGCTCAAACTGCATTCGGCCGAAGGTCATCAAGCCACTTTGAAATTGGTGGTTCGATAAGCCGGCGACTTTCAAACGATTTCAACCGCCTTTCCTCTCCGGGAAGGCGGTTTTTTATAGGCCCATAAAAGCTTTTTATGGCTCAGGCGAAGCGGAGGTACGGCGAAAAAATGTATTTTTGCACAACTTTATAAAATAGAAAAGATGAAAAAGCACTTTTGGATATGGATATTGGCCGGCTTGGCCGTTGCGGTTTCCTGTAACCGTAGCAAGGATAAGAAGGAATCCGTTCCCGCGAAAACCCAAGCGGAAATCAATAAGGAAAACGACCAACGTCTCGAAGGCGACCACGTAACCGATCCTTCGGAATTGAAGGTCATGACGCCGGAAGAAAAGGAGGCCTACCTGAAAAAATCCAAGAAAATGGCCAAAAACGCCTTCGATATTTTTTCCGCTCACTTGACGCGCCTTTTCAATGAGAAAAAACCCGGCGAAGCTCTGGAATACTGCCACGACAACGCCCTGCGCATCACCGACAGCCTCTCCAAAGCCCATGGTGCCGAAATCAAACGTACGTCCTATCGCTTGCGCAACAAGAAAAACAAACCCACGCCCCAGGAAGAGCGCGTTATGGAAGTTTTTCGCAAGCAAATCCTTCATAACATGAAACCCAAGCCGTATATGCACTACGACAATGAAGGCTATCCGCACGTGTATATTCCCATTATCGTGCAGAAAAAATGCCTGATGTGCCACGGCGATCCCAACAAAGACATTCCCGAGGTTATCAACGAAAAATTGGCCGAACTCTATCCTTCCGACAAAGCCATTTTCTTCAAGGAAGGCGACCTGCGCGGTATTTGGAGCATCAAGTTTCCGAAGAAGAAGTGAGGTTTTGTTGTTGAACCGTGAAAACGTGTAACCGTGCAATCGTTGAATCGGTTTGACCGGTGACGGATGACCGGTGACCGGTGGTTCTGTTGAATAGTTGAAGGGTTGAAAAGTTGAATAGATTTGTTAAACCGTTGAATCGTTAAACCGAAACTTTAACTTTAACTAAATCAATACGTTGTCTTTGCCGTTCGGAACGTGTATTTTGTCATTCCGAAGGAGAGTAACGACTGAGGAATCTCTTTTTCGGGACACGGGAAACGGAAAATGGCGAACGTAATAAATCAATAGCATCCGCCTGAGGCGGACACGGCGATTCAACGATTGCACGATTTAACGGTTTAACAAAAACAATCCCAAATCCATACAAGACTAAAAGCTAACGGCTAAAAGCTTGAAACACAAAATGTTCCAATTGTATGCCATTCCCATTTCCTTGAATGACAGATGTTTGGCAACGATTAAATTGAAAAAATATCGCTGGGAAGCTTGCATCCCGTGAATTTTGTTTATATTTGCACAACGAAAATAAATCCAAAAACAGAAAACACTATGAAAAATTATTTGATTGCATTGCTGGCCATTATCGGATTGGGTCTGGCATCCTGTGGTGGAGGAAACAACAAAGAAGGTGCCTCCGAAAACAATGAAGCGCAAGCCGTTGAGCAAAAAGCCGAAGAAGTTCAACAACAAGCCGAACAACAAGCCGAAGCTACTCCGGCTGCCGAAGAAAACAAAGCCGAAGGCGAACAAGCCGCTGCTTCCGGCAAAGACGGCAAAACCCTCTTCTTGGAAAGCGGTTGTGTGGCTTGCCACAAAGAAACCGAAAAATCGGTAGGACCTTCCTTGAAAGAAATCGCCGCCAAATACGGTGATGCCGCCAAAATGACGGCTTTCCTCAAAGGTAACGCCGAAGCTATCGTGGATCCCGCTCAATTCTCGGTGATGCAACCCAACTTGGAAATCACCAAGAAAATGAACGATGCCGACCTGAAAGCTTTGGTTGATTATCTCATGAGCATCAAGTAAGCGCTCATTGCATCATATGAATTAGTAGCCCTGTTCGCAGGGTTACTTTTTTTTGGAAACCCTTTAAAAAGTTAATGATATGAAAAAGAATGTATTTTTATTGTTAGTATTTTTTATCACCGGCGCCATGTTCGCCCAAGACAAAAAAGAAGATTACGGCTGGAAAAAAGGCGGACATCTCGGTATGATGTTTAGCCAAATGTCGTTCAAAAACTGGACCGCCGGCGGCGAAAACACCCTGGCGGGAAACCTGAACATCAATTATGATTTCAACTACAAGGACGAAAAACAATCCTGGACCAACAAGTTCTATTTCTCCTACGGAGGTACCGAGGTCAACAAGGTGTACAAGAAAACCGACGACCAATTACTCTTCAATTCCATTTACGGATACAACCTGGGTAACCACTGGTCGTTCTCCTATTTCTTCGATTTCAAATCCCAATTGTTCACCGGCTACGACTACGGTACGGCTCCCTACACCAAAGTGTCCAATATTTTTTCGCCGGCCTTTATTTCCACCGGTCCCGGCTTCCTCTACAAGCCTCATGATAACTTTTTCATCAATCTGGCTCCCGTTACGTCCAAATTCGTGATCGTAACCGACAAAGACCTGAGCAACGCCGGAGCCTTCGGCGTTACGCCCGGTAAGAGCCTGCGCTACGAATTCGGCATGAATGCCCAAATGTATTTCAAAACGCAATTGATGGAAAACGTCAGCCTGGAAAACACCCTGAACCTGTTTTCCAACTACCTGGATAAACCGCAAAACGTGGATGTGGACAACCTGTTGAACCTCAAAATGAAAATCAACAAATATATGTCCGCCGGACTCGGTATCCGTAGTATTTACGACGACAACACCTTCCCGGGTTGGCAAATCTCGGAAGTATTCGGACTGGAATTCGGTTTGGACTTTTAAAGAAAACTCAGCATTACGCCGAATTTCAAATCATACATAGGCACATGTGTGCCGTTGAACTTTACCTGCGGACTGAACAAATCGTTCAGTCCGTAGTATATATAGCCGTTTAGTTCGCCGTAGCCCGCGTAGAGATAAACGCCCCATTGCCAGCGGTTGGGAATGGAGGTGAGCTTGCGGTAATCGACGGACACTTTGTCGGTTTCGTAATGCGATTCGGCGCCCACCGTGTAGCCGATCAAGGTGCCGGCATAGATGCGGAAAAAGCGGAAGCGGGTGGCATCGCTGTTGCGGTAGCGAAATTCCACCGGAAAAACGATTTTCTTGATCACGAAGGCGTTGTTGAGGTACGAACCCGGGTCGAGGATGGTGTACTGGATGCTGCCGTCGGATTCGGAAACGGAGATGCGGAGGTTTTGGTAGAAAATGTCCCTTTCGTAGCCCACGCCCAGGCCGAAACCCAAATTGCGCCGCAGATTGACGGGTATGTCGCGAATAAACCCGAAGGAAACCGAATGGGAAAAGCCTTGTTGGGTCAGGTCGGGATGCAGGTGGCGAATGGCGATGTAGGAAAGGTTGAAGAACAGTTGATCCTCCAAGTAATGCGAAAAACGTTTGGCATCGAGCGTGTCGGTTTGCCCGAAAACCGAGGAGGAAAACAGGATAAGCAAGAGCCATATGCACCCGGTTCGTCGCTTCATAAGAAAAAATTTATGTAAATTTAAAAAATTAAAACCATTAAGCGACACATGAAAGATTATCAACGTATCTTGATAAAAATCAGCGGCGAAGCCCTTGGAGGCGAAGCCGGAAGCGGATTGGACGAAAAGGCCGTGGCACCCTTGGCCGACGCCATTGTGCGCTTGACCCGTAGCGGCAAACAAGTGGCCATTGTGGTGGGTGCGGGAAACTTTTTTCGCGGCGTCAAAGGGAGTGCCGGAACCATTGGCCGGGTGGATGCCGATTATATGGGAATGCTCGGTACGGTGATGAATGCCATTGCCCTGAAAAATTTTCTGGTGGCCCGCGGCAACGACGCCCGCGTCATGAGTGCCTTGAAGGTGGAAAAAATAACCGAAGCCCTCTATCCCGTCCAGGCGGTGCGCTACTTGGAACAAGGCAAGGTGGTGATCTTTGCCGGCGGCACGGGAAATCCTTACTTCACCACCGATACGGCCGGCGTGTTGCGCGCCATTGAAATCGATGCCGACCTGATGCTCAAAGCCACCAAAGTGGACGGTGTCTATACCGCCGATCCCGAAAAAGACCCTTCGGCCGTCAAATACGACCAACTTACTTACGACGAAGCCCTGGAAAAAAACCTGGCCGTCATGGATGGCACGGCCTTTGCTTTGGCACGGGAAAACGGATTGCCCATTATCGTATTCAACATGCGCGATCCGGAAAACCTGACACGCCTCCTGCTCCGAGGCGAATCCCTGGGAACCTTGGTACACTAAGCGAAATTTGATTAATTTTGAAAAAAACATAGACCATGAACGAAGAACTCGACCTCATATTCGACGACGCTACCGAACATATGGACAAAACGGTGGATTTCTTTGCCCACGAACTCAAAGGCATACGCGCCGGTAAGGCCTCCTCGTCCATGCTCGACAGTGTGGAGGTGGAATACTACGGCAGCAAAGTACCGATCAACCAAGCGGCCAACGTCAACGTGCGCGACGCCCAAACCCTGGTGGTGCAAGTGTGGGACCGTTCCATGCTCGGCACCGTGGAAAAAGCCATTCGTAACGCCAACCTGGGATTCAACCCGGTGAACAACGGCGAGATGCTTATTATCAACATTCCGCCCTTGACCGAAGAGCGCCGTAAGCAATTGGTCAAAAAAGCCCACGAAGAAGCCGAAAAAGCCCGTGTGGGAATCCGCAACATTCGCAAGGACGCCAAAAAACATATCGAACGCCTGGAAAAAGACAAAGAAATTTCCGAAGACATGGCCAAATTGGCTTACGACAAACTCCAAGACCTGACCGACGAATACATTAAAAAAATCGACAAACGGCTGGAAGCCAAAGAAAAGGATATATTGACGATTTAATTTATTTTAAACGAAAGAGATAATGGCAAAAAAGAAACAAGAACAAGACAAGAACAAAGATCGCGAGGCCAAACTGAAAGCCTTGCAACTCACATTGGATAAATTGGAAAAAACCTACGGCAAAGGCACCGTCATGAAATTGGGTGACCAACCGGTGGAGGAAATTCCCGTGATACCCAGCGGTTCCATTGGTTTGGACATCGCTTTGGGAGTAGGCGGTTATCCGCGCGGAAGGGTGATCGAAATTTTCGGTCCCGAATCTTCGGGTAAAACCACCCTGGCCCTGCATGCCATTGCCGAGGCACAGAAGGACGGAGGCATCGCCGCTTTTGTGGATGCCGAGCACGCCTTCGACCGTTTTTATGCCCAAAATCTGGGAGTGGACCTGGAAAACCTGATTATTTCCCAACCCGATTACGGCGAACAGGCCTTGGAAATCGTGGACAATTTGATCCGTTCCGGTGCCATTGACATCGTGGTGGTGGATTCTGTGGCCGCCCTGACGCCCAAGAGCGAAATCGAAGGCGAAATGGGTGACAGCAAAATGGGTCTGCAAGCCCGCCTCATGTCGCAAGCCCTGCGCAAACTGACGGCCAATATTTCCCGTACGCAATCCACGGTGATTTTTATCAACCAATTGCGTGAAAAAATCGGTGTGATGTTCGGTAATCCCGAAACCACCACCGGCGGTAACGCCCTGAAATTCTACGCCACCCAACGCCTGGACGTGCGCCGTATCGGTTCCATTAAGAACAGCAAAGGCGAAATCCTGGGTAACCGTACGCGCGTGAAGGTGGTGAAAAACAAAGTGGCGCCGCCCTTCAAAACCGCCGAATTCGACATCATGTACGGCGAAGGCGTATCGCGCAGCGGTGAAATCCTGGACTGGGGTGTGGAATTGGGAATCATCCAAAAAAGCGGTTCCTGGTATTCCTACGACGGCACCAAACTGGCCCAAGGCCGCGACGCCGCCAAAAAGGTTATCGAAGACAATCCCGAATTGCGCGAAGAACTGGAAGCCCGCATCTACGAGGCCTTGAAAGGCGAGAAGGAAGAATAGGTTGAATGGCCGGCTCTTAGCCGTTGGCTTTTAGCCATTAGCCTTACTTTATTTTTATTGTAGAACTTTTATCCGCCTTAGGTGATGTTGGCTTTTAACATTTGATCTTCCTCCCATTCGACCGGGATGAAAATTTGTTCCTATTCCAATCCGCACGGTATCCTTACCGGGACTTAGCGGTTTGGGTTGTTTTTCGAAAAATGATTGACTAAATCAATTTTTCACTAACTCATTGAAAAAAATTGTAAGTTCTTGATTTTTAATTCGTTATTTAAAAAACGTTTCCCGTATTTACCAAATGACGTGGAAGTTGATACGGAATTCGCCGTTGGTGAAATCGTTTTTCATTTCTTTGCGGTTCCAGGGGAAGCGGTTGGCAATCCAGTTTCCGTAGGAGATGTTGAGACTGAAATTGCGCCAGTCGAACAGGCCGAAGCCGTAGGTGTAGTCCGGGTCCCAAGGGAGGACGGTATTTTTTTGCGGGTAGAAATACACGGCACCTTCGGCATAGATGTTTTTCCATATCACGTAGCGTGCGGCGGTTCCCAAAATCCACTTGTGGTGGCCGAGTACTTGGAGGCCGTAGCGGTCGGTGTATTCGGGTTGGTAGCGGATGAAGGGTGAAAGGTGGATTTGGGTGGTGGGATCCAGTTTGAAACGGGATTGGGGGGGAATCAATTGATAATTGTAACTGACAAAGAAGAAACCTCGTTTCATGTTTTGGAGCCAGTCGTAGGAGCCGTCGAAACGGTTGGGTTGATAGTTTTCGTATCCGTAGGAGAAGGTTTTGTTGCGCCAATTGTACCAGCCTACGGCATAATAGAGGTTGGAGAGCCATTGGGGTTGGTCGGCATTGTGGTGGTGGTCGGCCATGAAGGAGAGGCGTATTTGCAATTCCTTGTAGAACTTGATTCCCAGTGAATAGGTGGAAGCCACGCGCATAAAATCGGTATATTGTCCCGGCGTTTTTTCGTAGGAAATTTTGTTCATCATGAGGCCTACATCGCCGGTGATGCGGTATTGGCCGGCCCAGCAGCAATGTGCGTTGAGTTTTTTACCTAAGGTGACGGCGGCTTTGTCGGTGTAGAAACCTTGTGCGTGAGCGAATCCCGTGAGGAGGAAAGCAAATATCAAAAAGTATTTTTTCATAATGAATATTTTTATCGTGAATGATTGATTTTGAGGAGCGGACCGCGTTTTTTGTAGGCGATGCATTCGAGGATGACGCCGTTGGTGTTGGCGGTTAGTGCTTTGTTGATTTGTCCGTTTTTATCGTAGCGGCCGGCATACCAACCTTTGGTGGTGTCGTTGAGGGTTTTGACGGCTTGATAGAGCTTGTCCGCATATTTGTCGTCGAAAAGGGTGGACCAGGCATAGGCGGCTTTGGTGGAGAGGGATTTGAAGTCGGAGGCATCGTCGCCGTTTTCGGCATAGCAAACCCAGGTTTTTCCGTTGGCATAGACGGAATTGTAGACGAAGTAGGGAGCGCGGTCCACATGGTCTTCGGAAACGGCCACGGGTTTTCCGGTCAGTTTGGCGCGGAGTTTTTGTACTTTGTAGATCCGGTAGGCCAATTCGCGGGAGTTGATATCGAATCCGTATTCGATGCCGTCGAGGATATAGGGTTCGGACAAAATGTAGTTGTAGGCGGGATGATAGGACACTTCGCGGGTGTCGACACCTATGGGGATGCCGTATATATCCACGAATTTGAGGAAATCCGTGTAGCGGAAGGATTCGGTGGCGTCGTAATCGTTGACGATGTAGCCTTTGGAGGCGTATTCTTCGTAGCCGAGTTTGCCTTCCTGCACGATTTTGGTGCTTTTGTCCTTGAAGCTGAATCCCACGCCGTGGAGGGTGGCGTCCTTACCCAAAACGGTTTGGATATCCCATTTGGCGATGATGCTGTCCATAAGCGGCGTAAAGCGTGGATAGAATTTGTGAATCCGTTCCGCCACGCCGAGGAAGCGGCCGATGTCCATAGCCGACCAACCCACACCTTCGGCGGTAATATGGTTGGCGTAGTCCACCATGGAGAGGTTTTCGGTGTTGTACACTTTGTTGGGTAATATGTCTTTGTATAATTTGAAACGCAAAATGGAATGCAAGGCCTTGTTCATTTTGTCGTTTAATTCGGTGGAATCAATAAGGCCGATTTCGTAGGCGCTCATGATGGCGTGGAAACCGCTGCTGATATCCCAGAAGGTGGTGGCGGGATATTTGTCCACACTGTTGAACAGGCCGGTTTCGGGTTGGTAATTGTTTTGGAAATATTTCCAGGCGATGCGTGCGTCTTCCATGTCTTGCGTGCTCAGGCTTTTGCCGTAGGCGCGTAAGGGGTAGGATTCGGAAGGTTTGATGACCATTTCCTTGGAGAAAATATCCTTGTAGAAACCGAAATCCGAGGGACGAGCCTTTTCGATGAAGAGTACGGCATTGGCACCCAAATACAGCGCCGAAAGCATCACCACGGGACGTATCATTTTTTTTAGAAACCGGCCTATTTTGTTCAGATCGATGACGATTTTCATGTTCGTTTTTTCGTTTTTTGTTTTTTATTCGTGTAATATTCCAACGAACGGCGGAAGAGTTTTTCGTTCCAGCCGGCGGCACGTATGAACGGGGTAATGAGGTAGAAGGTGTAAACCGTCCAAAAAACATTGGCAAAGAAAGCCGAATAGGAGGGATGCACACCGCGAAGCACCAATATCAGGTTGTAGCCTATACCGGCCAACGACAGGATGACGATGGTCCAATGAGGCCAGATGTGTTTGAGGTTGCTTTGGTTGTATTTGACCTTTTTGCTGGTGACGTTGAATTGGATTTTTCTTTTGATCAGCACTTTGTAAAGCGCTTGCAGTTTGTACCAAAAACCCGCTTGGTAGAATTGTTCGGGACGTTTGGCCGGCACGCCCCAATTGCCGATGTTGGTGACCAATACGTTAAGCATCAGGAAGGGAACGATGCGAATAAAGAAATCGAAGTTAAAGGCTTTGAGCGGCGGAATGAGGGTAAAGAAAAACAGAATGGGGTAGGTGATAAAAACGAGTAACCAGAAAGGCGAGAGGTAGGACCAAATGGTTTCCAGGTATGCCAGGCGTTGGCGCAGGGAGAGGCCGCGCTTGAATACGGGATTGTGTCGGCTGAACGTAATGTCGATGGTGCCTTCGGCGTAGCGGGAAAATTGTTTGATAAACACTTCGAAGGATTGGGGTGAAAGCATCTTGCATTCCACGTCGGGATGTTGGTAGGATTTCCATTTGCGTTTGTCGGAATGGAGCAGGATGGAGGTGAGGATATCTTCGGAAATATGATGGACGAAGGGACGTAAGGGAATTTCTTTTTCCAGGCGGCGGCGTTCGGTTTCGGGATCGAGGCCTTGGCGGCGTGCCTTTTTGAGGCGACGTTGGATTTCTTCGTCTTTTTCGCGGCGTGCCAGTAGTTCCAAGGCGCGGCGGCGTTGCAAGGAACCGGCACCGCAGCTGAATGCCGCATTGGATGCGTTGCGGCGGCGAAGGATGACGTCGTAAAACAAACGGGGATCGGTGCCGAAAACGTTTTTTCCGACGATGTAGCGCGAGGAAAAAGGAATGATTTTTCCCAGCCATTTGCCGGCTTTTCCGTATTTGGTTTCGAAATAGGTGTTCATGGGTAAGCCGGGAGGAATGTCGTAAAACCATTGCGGGGTTTGTACCCAAGCCATTTTTGGATCGCGGAAATAGCCGGTGGTGTGTTCCAGGAATCCGGGAAACACGCGGGTGTCGGCATCGAGGATAACGATGATGTCGCCGGAGGTTTGGTAGAAGGCGTTGTTCATATTGCCGGCCTTGAATCCGATGTTGTTTTCACGGGTTATGTAGCGGATGCCGTATTGTTCGGCCATTTTTTTGAAATCGGGTTTTTCGGGGTCGCGTCCGTCGCGGCGTCCGTCGTCGATCATGTAGATTTTAATGTCCACATCGTCGTACGGATACCTAAGCCGGGTGGCGGCTCGGACGGTGTCTTCCACGATTTCGGGTTCTTCGTTGTAAGTGGTGATATACAAATCGATGCCGATGGGACGGTCCTCTTGTCCGGGTTCCAATTCTTGGATTTCGGAGAGCATGTGTACGGGTCGGGACTTGGGAATATCCTTATGCGACCAATAATTGATGATGGTGAGTACGGAACCCGTAAAAGCCAAAATTTCGGCCACGTAAAGGGGAATGGAAATCCACACGGCATCCCAGTTGATGGAATGATGCCAACGCCACCAAAGGTAATCCAAACCCACGAAAATAAATACGATGGACACCACGCGAAACAGCAAATCCTTCCACCACGTAAAACGGCTCGGCACATAAGGTGTGCGGTCCTCGAATATTTTATAGTAACGTATTTCGTCCATGGCAAGGGAACAGGGAGGTTTGCAAATAATTTGCAAATGTATCTTAATATTCTCAATAAACAAAAAATATTTTTGCTATATATCAATTATTTCAACAAAACATTCTTACACCGATAAAAAACACAATAACATTTGTTACATAAAAAATAAAAGGTATGGGTTTTCCCGGGATTTGAATCTATTCCTTGGTTTTTAAATATCGAAAATATCGGGACGTTTTCGGAAAAAGAAATCTTTGATGCGTAAGGCAAAGGCGATCAGGATGTAGAGGATAAAGGATAATCCAAGTGTGGGAAAGGAAAGGTAGATAAAGAACAGACGTACGTTACGCGCCGGAATCCCGAAGCGGTTGGCCAGGCGATAGGAAACGTCGAGGCCGTATTTTTCCATTTGAAACCGTAAGCGGTCGATAAGGCGCATGAGCAGGTGTTTGGTGTACGAAATTAGGGAAAATCTTTTTACTTGTTAAATCGGGGAACCGTTAAATCGTTAAACCGGGGATTGCTGTTGAATAGTTGAAAAGGTTTGTTAAATCGTTGAAGCGTTAAACCGTGCAATCGATAATATTGACGGATGACCGATGACCGATGACCGGTGTCATTCCGAGGAAAGCGAAGCGGCGAGGAATCTCATACTCAATACGCCATAATGGAAAGAGATTCCTCACGTAAGAAATAGAGATTCCTCACATGCGTTCGGAATGACAAAACATTCGTTCGGAATGACATACGCGTCCCGTAGGCAATAATAGACCAAAAGAGCGACCAATGTCATTCCGAGGGAAACGACGACGCCAGGAGGAGTGACGAGGAATCTCATAATGAAAGGATTGTTATTGAGATTCCTCACATTCGTTCGGAATGACAAAACGTTCGGAATGACAATCGTATGTCATTCCGAGGAAAGCGCAGCGACGAGGAATCTCCTTTGTCATTCCGAGGGAAACGAAGTGACGAGGAATCTCGTTTTCGGAAAACGGGAAACAGGGAACGGAGAAAGTGTTTTTTTTTGTTAAACCGTTAAACCGGACAATCGTTGAACCGATAATTTCTGTTGAAAAGTTGAATTGTTGAATTGTTGAAAAGTTGAATAGATTGATTTGCAATTTGTTAAACCGTTGAATCGTTAAACCGTTAAATCGATAATATTGACGGATGACCGATGACCGGTGACCGGTGCATTTTCGGGACATGGGAAACGGAGAACGGTTTTTTTTGGTGAGAGTTGAATAGACCGGTTAGTACCGGAAATATTGTGGCGCTTCGTTATGGCGGGGATTTGTAAGGCATTTGGACCGGTATATACCCAATTTGGCCTAAAAACCGGAAAAATTTGGAATTCCATTCCAAAAAAGGACGAATAATTCATTGGTTGCATATAATAAATACGAATTATCGGAAATATCGTGGAAGTGGGGCTTGGGGAATTGAGACATCACCGGC
>JAADEB010000166.1 GCA_013153655.1 Chlorobiota bacterium | reverse complement strand
TTCATGCATGGCATTCCATTTGTCGGGGCGGTTGAAGCGAATGTATGCCACGGGACCTTTTATTTCCCATTTTATGTGTTTCATAAGAAAATTTTTCTCAAAGGTAAAGTTTTTGGCGTATTAGGCGTTTTCCGGATTTCATATTTTGATAAAAGGCCGAAACGAAGGTTTATTGGTAATATTATTGTGAATTTTCATCAGAGTTTTTTTTTCGAAAAATTTCAATATGTATTGATTCCTATGAATGTTTTAGTAATTTTGATTATTAAATACCCAGGTAGATGCATGTGGACGACTATATATATTTTTCAGGCGATTTGGTGCGTTTGTTATTAACGCTGGCATTTTCCTTGGCTATCGGATTGGAGTTGCGCCAATATCATTTAAAGAATAAATCGGGAACGCTTTATGGCACCGATCGTACACATGTTTTTGTGGGACTTGCCGGATTTGTTCTTTATCGTTTGAATAAGGAGTTGCCCGGAATTTTTTGGGCGGGAGAAGCTTTTTTGATTTTATCGTTAATGATTTATTACTACAATAAAATCATAAGGAGAGGCCAATTCGGGATGACCACCCTTTGGACCACTTTTATCACCTATCATCTGGCGGCCATGATCTATTCCTTTCCGCTTTGGACCGTGTTTGCCGTGGTGAGTGTGATTCTGTTGTTCATGCAGTTGAAAGATTTTTTTTGGAAGTTAAGCCGGCGTTTCGATGAGGATGAATTTATCACCTTGGCCAAATTCTTATTGATGTCGGGTACCTTATTGCCTCTGCTTTCCCGCAAGCCTGTTAGCCCGCAAGTGCCGGTTTCGCCTTTTGATATTTGGTTGGCCGTGGTGGTGGTGTCGGGTATTTCGTATTTGGCCTATTGGTTGAAGAAATTCATTTTTCCCGGCCGGGGCATTTTGTTGAGCGGCATTTTGGGCGGTATGTACAGCAGCACGGCCACCACCTTGGTATTGGCGCGTAAGAGCCGTGAGGACCCGGAACATCTGCGTGATTATGCCGCTGCCATTGTGGTTGCTACGGGTATGATGTTTGTGCGTATTGCCATATTGGCTTTGGTATTGCATCCGGCACTGGGCAAGCGACTTTTGATGCCGTTGGTTATATTGGCTGGGGTGTCGTTCGGTATGACATTTATTATCTTGCGGATAGGGAAATCGCCGGTTTCGCCGGGCGGGAACCAAACCGCTTATGAGGCCGATAAAAATCCGTTGGAGCTGGGAACCGCATTTATTTTTGCCCTTTTGTTTGTATTTTTTTCTGTTTTGACCCGTTATGTTTTGGCCACCTACGGAAGCGGAGGTTTGAAGGTATTGTCTTTGGTGGTAGGTTTTACGGATATCGATCCATTTTTGTTGGGGTTATTTACGGGACATTTTGAGGCGTCTTTGAACGAATTGGCCGATGCTACTTTGATTGCGGCAGCCAGCAATAATTTGTTGAAAATGTTGTATGCCTTCATATGGGGACACCGGGCTATGAGGAAAATTATTGTTCCTGCCTTTCTGATGATTTTGGCGGCTACGGTGTTGGCCGCGATATGGATTTAATAGGAGGGAGGTACGAGGAATATTTTCTGTTATTTTTGTATTTTAGCCAAATGGACATTATAAAAGTTACGGAAGGATTTGTTACCGGTCGTATGCAAGCGGCCGATGCTTCGCATGATTTATGGCATATCAAAAGAGTGGTACGTTTGGCCGATCAAATTCAAGCAGTTGAGGGAGGGGATCGTGAAATAATTCTTTTGGCGGCGTGGTTGCACGATATTGCCGATGCCAAATTTCATGATGGTGACGAGGAATTGGCCGGAAGAATTATTCATGCTTTTTTAAAGGAGAACGATTACCCCGACGAGCGTATTTATCATGTGGAAAATATCATTGGTAATATGTCGTTTCGCCACAGTCTGGATCATGATCGAAAAGCTGTTAAAACCAAGGAGTTTTGTATTGTAAGTGATGCGGATAAATTGGATGCCATAGGCGCTATTGGTATTGCGCGGGCCTTTCATTTCGGTGGTCATAAAAATAATCCCATTTATGATCCCTCTGTTCCTCTTCATTCACCTCCCAATGCCGAAGCATATCGTAAATATGATAGGTCCACTATTCATCATTTCTATGATAAATTGCTGAAACTTAAAGATATGCTTTATACTTCCACGGCCCGCAAAATGGCCGAAGAACGCCATCGTTTTATGGAAATGTTTTTGGACCGTTTTTTTAAGGAATGGGGATAGTTTGATTTTAACAAAGGCATACCGAATATGGCATGCCTTTGTTTGATGGGTTTAATGAAAATAGTTAGGTGGATTTAATGAGGATAGAGGTTATTGTTTTTCTTCTTTTCGTTTTTTAAGGTTGTGTTCTATCTCGAAAGATATATTGGAAGCTTTGTTTTTATATGCTTTTAAGTTTTTAAGCATATTTTCGTTTGCTTTTCGGATGCGTTTTTCGGCTTCTCGATCGTTTCGGTAATTTATGGCTTTTTCTTTCGGCTGTCCGTAAAGTTCCGGACGTAGGTATTTGCCTTTTTCATTTTCTTTTTTGTCCATTTCGACCAGGCGTTTTTCGGGATGTTGTCGGAGATAGGGGTCGTTACGTTCGGCATAAACATACCAGGAAATTTTTTGACCCGGACGTCCGCCTGCAATGACAAAATTCCCGTGGCTATCGATTTCTTTTTCAATAAAAATATTCGGAGCAGGCGCACCTATCGGGGTAAGCACATAACTGAAATTCCTGTTTACGGCATTAAAATAGTCGGGTAAGTGTACGGTGGCTTTTCCTTTGTCGTCAAGTATTACATTTCCGCGGTAAACATTTAGAACTTCGTTAGATTCAATACTGAAATGAATCAAATACTTATTGGCGGGATCCAACGGATGATCGATTTTGAAATCTTTGGTACCGCTGACGTCAAAATCTCCATCAACGTGAAGATTTCCTCCTATTGAAGCATTTTCACTAACGGTGAAATTACCGTAGGCTCTCATGTCACCATAGGAATATACGCCGTAGATCGAACCGTTTGCATACCCGAAAATACCGGCATAACCGTTGGAGCCTTCTCCGTAAACACCCATCCATCCGCCAAAACCTTTTATGCCGTAACCGTAATTGTCGCGCGGAACACTGTAACCCACTATACCCGTAGCATCGGCGGAGTTGTCATTGCCTTCGTATTTTCCCGTTATAACAACCGTGTTGTCGTCGTCCAAGGTAGAGTGTGCCGTAATGGTAAATAATTTTCCCGTGGCCGAAAGGGCGGTGCCATCATTAAGGTATGTATAATACGTGGATACATTACTACCCAAAGCGATAATACCTGTTCCGGTGTCGTGGGTGTTGGCCACATAAGCCGCACTTCCTTTTCCCCCTTCGATAGCGGAAGCTGTGAAAAAAGCATAATTTTTCTCGGCATCTCCGGAAGTTTTGGAATATATGCCCGTATTCAGGCTTCCGTCTCCCATGGCATAAAAATTACCGCCAGAATTGATTCCCCCTCCCGTGGTGTATGAAACATTGCCGTAATTATCTCCATCGCCGGTTATATAAAAATAATTGCCGTAATTGCTTCCGTTTCCGGTAATGTACAGACGGTATCCGAAATTACTGTCATCGCCGCTCATATAAGAACGTAATGCATAATTCTTTCCTCCTCCGGTAACATATGAACGAAGCCCGTAATTGGTCCCGCTCCCTCCCGATACCCATGAGTACAATCCGTAATATGTCTCGGAACCAGTGGGGGCCACTTTGGTATATGCTCCTACATAACCACCGACAAAATATCCACCGTAACCGTTATTGTCGGCAGCAGCCGCTTCTCCGTAAACAGCATAGGTCTCGTCCGTTTTATCACTTACAAACCGGCCGATCTGTATATGTTCATCACTTTGTGCGCTCAATAAATAGTTGTTATCGGGTATGACATGAATACCCACTTCGCCGCTCTCGTTAATCCTCAGTCGTTCGATATTATTGGTTTTGATGATTAATGGTTGTGCATCCGTAGTGCCCAGAAATTGCGTTTCGTCCGTACCCTCATTTCCGGTAAGAAGCCATGCTTTCCCCGTACTTTCCATAACAATCCAATTATTCCCGTCGAAAAATTCAAAAGATTTTTTGTCCGTATTATAAATGATTAATCCTTCAACGGGATTGTTAATGTTATTATCCCGTTCATCGGTGGAAAGCCTGGGAATCAATATTCCGTGAGAAGATGAAGAAACATCCAACATGGCCGATTCATGAGGCGCCGCTCCATCGGCATTAATGGCAATCTGGGCATCCGTTGTAATAATTACCAGAATAATTAAAATCAATGAAAAAATGCTTTTGCTCAACTTTATCTTCATTTTTACTCCTTTTAAGGCGCAAAAATAAAATAAATTTTGTGTTTGATTAACAAGATTCAATCATACAAATATATTATGTAAGTAATAACTGTCAATAATAAGGTTACATTTACAATTTGAATCCATGTTTGAAAATAAGTTAATTATTATATCATGTGGCCATATTCTTTCAAATCAATTTTGGCTTCCCAATAATAATAGCCGTAAGAAAACACGATTTTTGATGTTTGAAAAATCATTTGTCCGCCATGGAAATTTTTCCATATTTGCAAAAATTCGTCATAATCAAAAAATTATATCATGGCACAAGACCTTTTCAAACATCCCGACTATTATCTTACGGATGAATTGTTCAACGACGAGCAAAAACTGGTACGCGAAGCGGCCCGTGAATGGGTGAAACGCGAAGTAACGCCCATCATCGAAGAATATGCCCAAAAAGCGGAATTTCCCAAACATTTGATCAAAGGCTTGGGTGAAATCGGTGCGTTCGGTCCGTTTATTCCGGAGGAATACGGCGGCCCGGGTATGGATTACATGGCCTACGGGCTCATTATGCAAGAATTGGAACGCGGCGATTCGGGCATTCGTTCCACCGCTTCGGTGCAATCGTCCTTGGTAATGTTTCCCATATGGAAATTCGGAAGCGAAGAACAAAAACATAAATACCTGCCCAAATTAGCTACGGGCGAACTCATGGGATGTTTCGGCCTTACGGAACCCAACCACGGTTCCGACCCCGGCAGCATGGAAACACGCTTCACGGACGAAGGCGACCATTACCTGCTCAATGGCGCCAAAATGTGGATTTCCAACGCTCCTTTCGCCGACATTGCCGTCGTGTGGGCCAAAAACGAACAAGGCCGTATCAAAGGCCTCATTGTGGAACGCGGAATGGAAGGATTCAGCACACCCGAAACCCACAACAAATGGTCGTTGCGCACGTCGGCCACCGGGGAATTGATTTTCGATAATGTGAAAGTGCCCAAAGAAAATCTCCTGCCCGAAGCCGACGGTCTGCGCGCCCCCCTATCCTGCTTGGATTCAGCCCGCTACGGTATTGCTTGGGGCGCTTTGGGCGCCGCCATGGATGTGTACGACACCGCTCTGCGCTATGCCTTGGAACGCGAGCAATTCGGCCAACCCATTGCCGGATTCCAATTACAACAAAAGAAATTGGCCGAAATGATTACCGAAATCACCAAAGCCCAATTGCTCACCTGGCGACTCGGAACCTTGAAGGTGGAAGGTAAAGCCACCCCCGCTCAGATTTCCATGGCCAAACGCAATAATGTGGCCATGGCCCTTAACATCGCCCGCGAAGCACGCCAAATCTTGGGCGCCATGGGCATCACCGGCGATTATCCCATTATGCGCCACATGATGAACCTGGAATCCGTCATCACCTACGAAGGTACCCACGACATTCATCTCCTTATCACGGGTTACGATATCACGGGTATTCCGGCCTTCCGCTGCAAACCGAAAGAAAAGAAATGATTTCCCGTAAAACCCTTTACACAAAAGCCCTCCGAAACGAGGGCTTTTTTTTGAATGCTATCAATCCCGAAAACTTTATGTATGAATTAGGCGCATGATAAATAATGACTGTTCATATATCATCTAAAATGAATGCGCACCAAACCCAAATCCAAAATCCTAAATCCCAAATCCTAAATCCATCATTCCTTCAAAAATCCCACCGTTCCGTACCGCTTACCGGCCTTTATACGAATACGGTACATGCCCGCCGGCAACGAGGAAATATCCATCCGGCCGTGAGCAAAAGGCACCAGGAATATTTTACCCGAGGCATCAACGACTTCCATATGCTCCGGACGGCCCACCCGGCTTTCGTAGTACAAAACGTCACCGGCCGGCACGGGATATACGCGGAATTGATCGCGATTCCACTTTTCCACCGCGGTTTGCGCCAACGGAACCTGAACGGTGCCGGTGTGGATGTCGTCGCCGGTGGAATTGTTGTCGCCATTGGCCAGATTGATGGCGTAGTAAAGTGTCAGATCGCCTTGTCCGGCCGAAGGCGCCGTCCAGCGAAAATCCCAGGCATGACGGCTGATGCCCTGAGAAGTGTGGGTAATATAATGTCCGCTCGACAAGGTTTGGGTTTGATTGTTAAGCGCATGGAACACACCCGCTTTTTGGTGCGAGGCGTTTTCCATGCATATTTCGAAACCGGTTCTCGGATTGTTGGCCCCGCTTACGGCAAGATGCAAGTCGTAAACGGAATCCGGCGTATAACCCGTAGCGGGAAATCCGCTGATTTCTATGGTGGGATTATAGGCCGTGCCGGCCGTGTGGCAGGCCGTACAATTTTGGTTGTTATCGCCCGGCGAACCGGTATAGCCCTGCGGCGCACCCGAAGAATAGGCCGTAAACAAATACAAAGGTCCCGCCGCCAAAACGGCATAAAAAACCAAGGAAATAATTTTTTTCATGAAAAATTCGATTTTAAAAAACAATGCAAACAAAGTTACATAAAAAAATTATTCACCCATTCGGAGCAATACCATAATTGGTTAAATATTTTTATCAGGATAATTTTAAAACTTTATGCTAACCTATTCCCGGCATAAAAGAAATAAATCCTCTCCGCCGGTCCCGTTAGGTGTGTAAATGCCGGAAAAACTGAAATAAAGTCCGGGAGGAACGGGTTTTGGCGTGATTTTTTGTAAAAATCATGACAAAACCCTTGAATAGGTAGATAGTGAAGAAAGTAAGCGTCCGGCCCGCTTACACATTGAAGCGAAAATGCATAACGTCGCCGTCTTGTACTATGTAGTCCTTGCCTTCCACACGCAAGCGTCCTGCTTCGCGGGCCTTGGCTTCGGACCCGTATTTAACATAGTCGTCGTAGGAAATCACTTCGGCACGGATAAAGCCTTTTTCGAAATCGCTATGGATAACACCGGCGGCTTGTGGCGCCGTGGCACCCACGGGAACGGTCCAGGCGCGTACTTCCTTTTCTCCGGCCGTAAAAAAGGTTTGCAGGTTGAGCAATTTGTAGGCCTTGCGAATGAGCTTCGAAATGCCGGGTTCGTCCATACCCAGGTCTTCCAGGAACATTTGGCGCTCGTCGTAGCTGTCCAATTCCATGATATCGGCTTCGGTGCGAGCGTCGAGGATGAGGACTTCGGCACCTTCCTTGGCGGCCATTTCCTTTACGGCTTCGGTGTAGCGGTTGCCGCCTTGCCGCAGGCTCTGTTCGTCCACGTTGCATACATACATCACGGGTTTGTCCGTCAATAGCTGTAAGGGTTTGATAAAGCGTTCGCGGGTTTCGGCATCCAGGTCCATGTGGCGCACGGAAACGCCTTGTTCCAATTGTTCCTTTACGCGCCGCAACACATCGGCTTCCTGCTTGGCATCCTTTTGGCCGGCTTTGGCTTGCCGTTCCACCCTTTCGAGGCGTTTTTCGATGGTTTCCAGGTCTTTGAGTTGCAATTCCATTTCGATCACTTCCTTGTCGCGTATGGGATCCACGTTGCCCATGGTGTGGGTGATATTGTCGTTGTCGAAACAGCGCAACACATGAAGGATGGCATCCGTTTCGCGTATATTCGCCAAAAACTTATTTCCCAAACCTTCGCCTTTGCTGGCGCCTTTCACCAGGCCGGCAATATCCACGATTTCCACCGTGGCCGGCACCACCCGCTGCGGATTCACCAATTCGGCCAGTTTGTCCAAACGCGGATCCGGCACATTGACCATGCCCACATTGGGTTCGATGGTACAGAAAGGATAATTGGCCGACTGCGCCTTGGCATCGGACAGACAATTAAACACGGTGGATTTGCCCACATTGGGTAGCCCTACGATTCCTGCTTTCACGGATTGATTTTTTGTTGCGGCAAAGATAAGGGAAATTTCCTCTTTCCTTCTTATGCATATAGACGGCTTTTTTTACGGACTTTATGTGCGGCGCCTCCGGAACCCCTTTCCCGCTTCAAGGAGCAAGGAGAAAAGTAAAAGGTCAAAGTGCCGGCATGTTAAAGAGAGAGTGCGACAATAAACCGCAATTGTTACTTTTACCTTGCTCCTTTTTCCTTTCTACTTCCCAAAGGGTTTCCTCCGGCGGCTCCGGGAGCTCTCGTGCGCGGACGAATGTCCTTGCACGGGTCTCCCTTCGCACCGGGTGAGCCGGCCGGCAAGCCGTCCGTCTCCCCCGGCGGCCGGCAAGCCCTAAGGGTCTTCCGGCCGTTAATATAATGGATGGATACATGTTGGAATTGTTGCATTTAGAAACACTATTGTAAAAATTGATTATATTTATGCCTCACAAAACACTGTTGTCATGAAACGCCGTCATTTTCTTAAAATTATAGGAGGTGCATTGGCAGGAATTTCTTTGGGATTCCGGCCGAAAGCCAAAAAACCGTCCGTTGTCCGTGAGCGGGTTTCCATTTACAAAGCCCACTTGCGCGGTTTGGCGTATTATGATTACCAAAAAGTTAAAACACAATTGCATCCCGGCGATAAGCTTATCTTGAAGCGTGAACCCGAAAATCCCTACGATGCCGATGCCATAGCCGTCTATTTCGGCAAGCATAAGCTGGGATACCTGCCGGCGGTGGAAAATGCCGTAATGGCACGTATGCTGGACGAAGGCCTTGTCCTAACGGCGAAGGTTACGGCGCATAGCGGCAAGCCTTACCGTGAAGTGGAAGCCGAAGTGTTTTTCCACCCGGGAGAAAAGAGTCCGGACCATCCCGATTTGCCTGCTTCCGCAACGGCCGGTTTGCTCAAACTCAACGAACAAAAAAAAGCTTGGCCCCGCATCGAGGACGAGGCCAATGAATTTCCTTACTGTTAATTTACAGGCTCGTTCCGTTTTGTACCGCTCAATTAAGCGCCGCTACGATGCCGAAAATGACGATAAATACCAAGGATAAAACATAAATGCCTACGCTGATCATGGTAAGGATACCATAGAAACGGAACAGAAACAAGAGGCGTTGGAATCCTTCGGTAAGGAGCCGTTGATTGTTTTGCGTTAAGGCGCGTTTGATGCGGGTGGAATATTTCCATAAGTAATAGGCGGGCAAACCTATCAAAAGACCGTAAATTGCCATTAGCAAAATAATGAGTAATAAGGCAAAGGCATCACCGCTGTCACCGTCCATGTTCTTCATCATGGGCGAACCGGGAGGCGAAAATGCATCCATTCCTCCCAAAAGCGGGATTAAAATCAAGAGAAGAAACCATATTCCCAAGAGGATAAACATGACAATGGAAATAAACTTCCCCCAGCCGGCTGTTTCCAATAAATAACGCCGGGATTGCGCATCAATGACAAGGGATGATGTTGACGGGGTGGACGGAGGATTTTGTTGAAGGTTCATAGGATTGGGTTTTTTGTTAGTCCAAATTTAAAAAAAATCACTTAATGGTCAAGTCTTTCCGGAAACTTATTTTTATTTTCCAAACTTTTTGTGTCATTCTCTTTGCTTTTTAGCACAAGAAATACGCCGAGTCCCGCATTTCCCCCTGCAAAACACAGGGCCATACAGGTGGCGTAATCGAAACCTTCATAGGGAAATAACAGGGAAACGGCCACCATTCCCCATAGTGCGGCCCACAAGGTTCCCAAAACTTGTTGATATGGCCAGGGAGGCGTATCCGGAAATTCCCGTCTCCGGCTCATCATGGTGACGATAAAGCCCAAAAACCAACCGAAAAACAGGGAAAAAAAGAACGACCAGAAGAATCCTATTTTTCTTTTTCGTCCCGCCAGAAGGGCTATTAGCAGGGATAAACCAAGATTGATAAGAAAAAACGCTTTCATGTGCCGGATTTTCGATAATATTTGCGGTACAGATATTCTTGCTTGGCTACGTATAACAATCTGAGAGAGGCATATACAAAAAACAGAATAAGGAATAATCCCGTTACGGCTTCGCCATATTGTTTTTGCTTCAAAAAATCCAGACTTATTTGTATGCCGGCCGCCATGGCCGAAAGGCTGAGAAACAAAGCCAAAAGGTTTGGTAGGAGACCCGCGGCCAGGCCGAGTTCATGCAAGAGCTTTCGCTCGAAGGCGGAATAGGGTGTCCGGGCATCACGGGCGGCTTTTTCCCGTGCATTCATGCTCCACTCGTAAAACGGATTGTTTTCCCCGGTGGCGGAACGGCCGGCATGTTGTCCGTAATATTGCGCGTATTGCCGGTCGTAATAGGCGCGTTTTTCCGGGTCGATAAGGATTTCGTAGGCTTCGCGAACGCTTATGAAAATTCGGGCGGCACCGGGTTGTTTGTTGCGGTCGGGATGGAAGCGGAGCGCCATACGGCGATAGGCTTTTTTTATGTCCGCCGGCGTGGCGTCGGGTGGAATGTCCAGGATGCGGTAATAATCCGTAAAACGATTCATGCGAAACGGTATCAATGTTTACCCGGAAATTCAATGGTAAGTTCCGTACCGTTTTTACCGGACAGCTGCATTTTTCCGTTTAGTTGGCGGCTCAGCAAATGGAAAATATCCATGCCGAAGGTGCGGGATCGACGGATATCCAGGTCATCGGGCAAGCCCGGACCGTTATCTTTAAGGCGAAGCAGGAAATTTTTACCTTTTTTGATGAGCCGGATGCTGATTTTTCCTTTATCGCGGTTGCGGAAGGCATGTTTGAGGGAATTGGTGACAAATTCATTGACAATAAGTCCCAAAAGGGATGCTTTGGCCGGATCGATTCGGATATTTTCGTCCACTTCGTTTTGGATTTCCACGCCGGGATGCCGGTAAGTTTCCATAACGCTTCGGGCGATTTTATCCACATATTTTTTCATGCCGGCTTCGGCGATTCGGGGATTTTTATAGAGTTGCCGGTGGAGTTCATTGATGCTGTTAATGCGGTTGTTGAGGTCCATTAAATTGCGGTACATTTCATCGTCGGTTACTTTTTCGGCCATTTCTTCCACCAAGCCCGAAATAATGGACAATTGGTTTTTGACATTATGATGCAGGTCGCGTTGCAAGGATTCGATGGTTTTTTTCTGCTTCATAATTTTATGAAAAAACAAGGCTAATATGGAGAGAAAAAGTAGTGTTATGACCAGGATTATACCGAGGGTTCGCTGACGGCGAGAGGCTTTGGCCAAGGCTTTTTCCTTGATGGCTTTTTCGGCTTTCAGGCGGTATATTTCCTTTTCTTTTTTTTCGGTTTGGTATTTTTGTTCCAATTCGGCAAATTTGGTATCGCGTTGAGCTATCAATAGGGAGTCGTTTATTTTTTTGAGTTTTTCGAGATAATTTAAGCTTTGTTCATATTTTTTCAAGTCTTTAAAGGTTTGATAGGCCGCTTCATAAAATTCTTTTTTAAACGGACTTTTTAATTGGGAAAAATAAGAATGGTTTTTCACATTTTGAAGAATTTTTTCGGCAGTTCGATGTTCCCCGGCCGAATTTAAAAACTGTGCATAAGTTATTCTTAAAGGTAAAATGTATTGTGGAGCACCGGTTTTGCTTACATATATAAGAGCTGTATCACCATATTTAATAGCTTTTTGAAAATTTTGTTTTCGTCCATACAAGACGGCAATATTATTATAGAGATCGGCTAAATAATAAATATTCCCATGTTCTTTAAAAAAAGGAAGT